>JAAYTC010000327.1 GCA_012518155.1 Bacteroidales bacterium
AAAAGTGGAGCTGGTGGCCGTTTGGTAAAAAATAACCGAGCGAGAGAAATAACGGGGCGTGAAGAAAACAACCGCCGGCACGGCAACTATACCGCGGTGAGTATTGCTTCTTGCTCTAATTGCACGATCTCCATACCCCGCACGATGGCCTCTTTGTTCATCGGCAAAAGCTTGTGGTGCCGCTCGGGAAGCGACTCTTTTAATCCCTTCATTACATTTTCCAGTGCAACCATCGGAACAATCTTGAGCAATCCTCCCAACACGATCATATTGAACACCCGGGTGTTATCCATCTTCATCGACTCGTCCATGGCATCCACGCGGTAGACGTTGATATCTTCCCGCTCTACCTGTTTTTGAATGCCGTAACCGTCGTAAATAAGTATCCCGCCCGGTTTTACCTTCTCTTCGAACTTGTCGAGCGAGGGCTGGTTAAGAACAATAGCAATATCGTAACTATTAACCACCGGAGAACTGATGGGTTCATCGGAGATAATCACGGTAACGTTGGCCGTTCCACCTCGCTGCTCGGGGCCGTAGGCCGGGAACCACGACACCTCCTTATCTTCCATAATACCCGAGTAAGCGAGAATTTTACCCATGGATAATACCCCTTGCCCACCAAATCCTGAAATCACGATCTCTTGCAACATGTTTATTTTTTTAATATACGATTGGTTTATGAACTTCCACGGGAATTGTTTAATAATCCTCCATGGGGATTCATTCATTAACTTCCGCGTGCACTGGTTATATATTCTTCAAGTCACCGATTGGATAAATGGGAAACATGTTCTCCACCATCCAGTCGTTCGCCTGTGCCGGTGTCATTTTCCATCCGGCGTTGCAGGTGGAGACCACCTCTACGATGGAGGTACCTTTGCCCGCCATCGAGTTTTCGAACGCGAGTTTAATCATTCGACGCGTTTTTTTCACGGCTGCCGCGGTATGAACACTAACGCGGGTAGCAAGGCACACACCGTCGAGCATCGCCAACATATCCAATATTTTAAGGGGAGCTCCCATGGTTTCAACGTTCCGACCGTCAGGGCTGGTGGAAGTGACCATGCCGCGTAAGGTGGTAGGCGCCATCTGCCCCCCCGTCATCCCGTAAATACCGTTATTGATAAAGACGATGGCAATATTTTCGCCCCGGTTAGCGGCGTGGATGGTCTCGGCAGTGCCAATCGCGGCCAAGTCTCCATCGCCTTGATACGTGAACACCATTTTATCGGGCAGCAGTCGTTTGACAGCCGTGGCCAACGCGGGTGCACGGCCATGTGCCGCTTCTTGCCAATCGATATCGAGGTATTTGTAGGCAAACACCGCGCACCCCACGGGTGCAATACCGATGGTTTTCTCTTGTAGATCCAGACCTTTGATTACTTCCGCTATCATTTTATGAACCACGCCGTGGGAACAGCCGGGACAGTAATGCATGTGATTATCATTCATCAACTCCGGCTTGGCATAGACCAGGTTTTCGGGACTCACTATATTCTTAACATCCATTCCAAGTTGTTTTTTGTACAATTTCCTATCCTTTAGACGATCTTTATCATCTTCCTCTATTCATCGATCGCACCCTTCGGGCTTTACTAACGCCTTCTTTTAGGTTTCGAAAATCGATAGATAAAATAGAATAATACGGCTGCCCCAGCAAAATACCAAGTAAGCTGCATGTTTTTATCGGTGGAAAAATAAACCACCAGCGTCGCGATAAAGGCGAGCAAGAATAACAATAAAAAAAGATTCCGTAAATTAGGATTCATGTCGACAGGATTTTCAATATTTGACAATTTTCTCTTTCAATGCGGCAAGCACTCCATCGGGGGTGGGCACGATGCCGCCTAAACGGCCATAATGTTCAACAGGCACCTTTCCGTTCACGGCAAGGCGTACATCTTCCACCATTTGCCCCGCGTTGAGTTCCACCGTGAGCATTCCTGTTACCTTATCGGCCAATTCGCTCAACACCTTGGTTGGAAACGGCCAAAGCGTAATGGGACGTATCATCCCCACCTTAATTCCTTCCGCCTGGGCGAGTTCAATGGTTTTAAGGCATATTCGGGCGGCCGACCCAAAGGCAACCAGGAGATAATCGGCACCGTCGCATTTGATCTCCTCGTACCGCACCTCTTGCTCTTCCACTACGCGGTATTTTGCCTGGAAGCGCACGTTGTTTTTCTCCATTTCGGTAGAATCGAGTTCCAAGGAGGTAATGATGTTGGGCTCCCTGCTTGCCGGTTTCCCGAGTGTAGCCCAAGGGCATTGCTCTCGGATCTCCGCCTCGCTCCGTCGGGGACGAAAGTCGGGTAGCTTCACCTTCTCCATCATCTGCCCAATTACACCATCGGTCAAGATCATGGCCGGATTGCGGTACTTGAACGCTAAATCGAATCCCAAAGCCACGAAGTCGGCCATCTCCTGCACGGAGTTGGGAGCCAACGTGATCAACTTATAATCACCATGTCCTCCACCCTTCACTGTCTGGAAATAGTCGGCCTGCGAGGGTTGGATTGTACCCAACCCAGGGCCACCTCGTTGCACGTTCACGATCAGGCAGGGCAACTCCGCTCCTGCCATATAGGAAATTCCTTCTTGCTTGAGACTGATGCCGGGGCTGGAAGAGGTAGTCATCGCGTATTTACCGCACGCGGCACCTCCATACACCATGTTGATGGCGGCTACCTCGCTCTCGGCTTGAAGCACGACCATTCCGGTGGTTTCCCAAGGTGCTACTTCCATGAGGGTTTCAATAATTTCAGACTGGGGAGTAATGGGATAACCGAAATACCCGTCCACGCCATAACGGATGGCCGCGTGGGCGACGGCTTCGTTCCCTTTCATCAAAGATATTTCTTCTGCCATTATGCTTGATTTGCTACTGTTTTTTTGATGCAACGATCAACCTACTCTCATCTTGTAGACGGTTAAACATCCTTCGGGACAGACGTACCCGCAGTTTGCACAACCAATGCATTCATCGGGGTGCTTCATGTATACAAAGTGATAACCGCGGTCGTTCACTTCTCTTGGTTGTAATTCCAAAACGTCGGTGGGGCAAGAGACAACACAAAGGTCGCATCCTTTACAGCGACCGGTATTTACCTCTACATAGCCCTTGAATTTTGCCATTCCTCAGGGTAGTTTTCTTGAAAATTGTTATCCTGCAAATATAGCCTTTGTTTTTGAATGAGGGCGGCTTTCAAGTGTTAATTTTTAGGCGTAATAGGTGGTTGCAACCCGACCCGTGAAACGAGTATTTATCGAGGCAGGCTCATACAAAACAGAGTGAGCCTGGACAATTCGGCGTGAGTTTGCACAATTCGGCGTAAGCCTATACAAGGTTAGCTAACGCTCGGGGACAAGGCGTATAAGTAACGAGCAGGACAAGGTGTATAAGCAACGAGTGGAGGACAAGATGCAAAAGCAGCGTGTGGTGGTTAGTTAGGACGGGGGGGTGACAAGATCAACCACAGGGTATGAGAGGAAAGGAATCGGTGAAACAGAAACGGTGGGACAGAGTGGGCTGGGAAAGAAATTATCGGGAACGGGAATGAATACTTTTGCTCAAAAGGGAATACAATTCACGCGTTGAGGGGGAGCTTATCCGATCCAAGTGAGCCTGCATGACTTTTTCGTCGTAGCGCACGGCAGGGCCAGTTTGAGCATCCCTTGGACTCATCTCCATCACCTTATGGGCAGTTTCGGAGACAAGGGGTTTCAGCACCTCGAAAGGGATCTTTTGCTCAATGATGATCTCTTCGGCAAGCGCATACATGTGATTGGTGAAGTTACACGCGAAAACGGCAGCCAGATGGATCACGGCTCGTCTCTCACTATCGAGTCGGTGGACGTTCTCGGAGAGAGAGAGGGCGAGTTCTTCAAGTACACGGGTGATTTCATCATCGCTCCCCTCTATAAAGAAAGGAACCTGCTTGAAATGTACCTCACGGTCCCGGCTAAATGTCTGCAATGGATAAAGCACACCATAACTTTTTGCTCGAGGCGCGAACAGGTCGATAGAAATACTTCCGGCGGTATGCACCCATATCCCTCGGGTGTGGGGCATCGCGTTAATCACTCCAGCAAGGGCATCATCTTTCAACGAAAAAATGTAGAGGTGTGCCTCGTGACTCAACTCTTCGATCCGATCGGTGGGAGCTGCTCCCACTTTATCGGCCAAGATTCGCGCGTTGCCGAGCGTTCGGCTATATACTTGCAGAATTTCGTGGCCTAACGCATCCAGTGCCTGGGCTAAATGCGTTGCCACGTTTCCGGATCCCAAGAAAACTATTTTCATACACTCACGCTGCTCCTTTGCCTTTGATCTTTTCGTCGTCTCGCGATTTGCCATTGAAATTTTCTTCTTCGTTCATGATTTGGTCCGGAGGTCTTTACTTCAAGGTGGTTTCATCCTCCACCTTTAACCCCACTTTCTCCACCCCATGCAACGGGTTGTCGCCCATCACCTGTTTGATCCATACCGTGTATCCGGTTACCGAATCCCTCACAACGGGTGAAAGGTTCACCAAATACCGAACAGAAAGTTGGTTCAATCCACCCACTCCACTGCCGATCCATTTGCCTTGCTCATCCATCAGCATTACGCGCAGGGTGTCGACATGGAAGAGCGTATCCGTCAGGTTATGCCCTACACCGAGCCAAAGATCACGGTAAGGGTAGCTTCGATTGCTCGATAGTTCAATGGTAAAACTGTACTGTTTTCCCGGTAAAAACTTACCCGAATCGATAGTGAAAACCAGTGTACTATCACGGTTCCACCGCCCTTTATCGATGTGATGATAACGGTAGTACACCTCGTTTCCCGTACACGAAACAAGAACAAATAGCAGACAGGTTACGCCCGCGAGGATGTTACGCCTTATTGTCACTCGATGGCCTGTTTCTTCGCTGTCTTCTCCCTCCTGAAGCGTTGCTCGGTTTTCTCTTACGCGGCTTCCTTCTTCTCCTAGACTGATTAGAGGTAGCGTTGTCGAAGCGTGTGATACTCTGGTCCTGAAGCAGGTCTTTCCCATTGTAATCGCCACCATTGACGGGTACTGAAGCCTCTTCGATGGCGATTTTTGACGGCTTTTTGCCATTTTTATTCATCGAGATAATTTCGAATGCACGCTCCTTGGGGATGGTCACCAGATTAGCCCCGTTATACTTGTCGGTCGAATAAGTTATTAAACCGGCAAGGATATCGGTCTTAAAATGGTAATAATCGGCATCTCTGGCTTCTAGGACAATTTCCCGTGAAGGAAGGCCGCGTTGTGCTTCGATGTATAAGTCTACCTCGTAATTCATGCAACACTTCAGCTTTCCACATTGGCCCGCCAGTTTCTGTGGATTAATCGCGATATCCTGAGCACGTGCGGCCGAGGTTGAAACTGACACGAAACTCGACATCCAGCTACTGCAGCAGAGTTGCCCACCGCAGGGACCAATGCCACCAATGCGGCCGGCTTCTTGACGGGCACCGATCTGTTTCATCTCGATCTTCACACGGAACTCACTAGCCAGCACCTTTATCAGTTGCCGGAAGTCAACCCGTTCATCGGCGATATAGTAAAAGATGGCTTTATTGCCATCCCCTTGGTACTCCACATCACCAATCTTCATTTGAAGACCCAGCTCCTCCGCGATTTGCCGAGAACGAATCATGGTAGATTGTTCTCTCGCCTTAGCACGCTCATACTTGTCGATATCTGTCTGGCGCGCTATACGATATACCCTTTTGACTCCTCCATTGGCATCGGGACGGAAGTTATTCTTCTTCATCTGCAGTTCCACCAGCTTACCTGTAAGAGTGATTGTGCCAATATCGTGCCCCGGCGTGGATTCGACGGCGACCAAATCGCCCTGCTCCAACTCAAGGTTGTTGCTATTTATGAAATATCCTTTCCGGGTGTTCTTGAATTGCACCTCCACCATATTGGTTAGCTTCTGAAACTCCGGAAAGTCGTGTAGCCAGTCGTACGTGTGAAGTTTATTTGTATGTCGCATGCATCCGCGACAACTTTTTGTATTTCTTACGGTTACCTCCTTCAAAGGAATAGTATCCGTCAATTTATCGGATAATTGTTCTTTGTCCATATATATGAATTCGCTCTATCGCAACGATACGCGAGACTTTTTGATAATAATTAAACCATTAGAAAATGCAAGTTACAAAATTATTTTCTTAAAAACAGAGTCACTTTCAAACAAAGATCAAGAAAAATAATTTTCGCGTTGCCGTTTTGCTCCACGTGGCGATGCGCCAGTGAGAACTCGTCGTAAAGATTTTCGATGTTCCTCTCGTTGATGAAGGGAGCAAAACGCTCCCCAAATTGTTGTTCATCCCTATTCAGGTATACCATCGAAGGTTGGCCGAGATTACTAATAAAATACTCCCGAAACATGCGAAGCGAGTAAAGTAGGAAGCTTTTTTGCATTTCCCGACCAATTCCCGCTATTTCGTTTGCCACCTGTTTTATTGTCTTAATATTACCGGAAAATGAGGCACGTGTCATTTGGACGAAAAGGCTGAAGAAATAACCATTTTCGTCGGAGGAGTGTACCAACCCCATTGCTTTCGTGTAACTTCCTCGTGCAATGTGCGCGGCCGACCGTGCATGATCGGCATTGAGATCGAAATTCCGCTGGAGGGCTTCAACCATCTCCTCCATTTCAAGGGCTCTGACGTACAGCGGTTGACAACGCGACCAGATGGTCTGTAGCACGTTTTCTGTATCCTCCGTAACCAAGATAAAAACTGTATGCGCGGGGGGCTCTTCGATCATTTTCAAAAGCTTGTTAGCACACGCCTGATGCATCTTCTCCGGCAACCACACGATCATCACCTTGTAGGGGGCCTCGTACACTTTCAGGTTGAGCTTGCGGATGATCTCCGCGCTTTCTTTCTCGTAAATGAGTCCCTGCGCGTTCTGAGCATCAATAAATCGCAGCCATTCACCGAGATCGAAATAAGATCTCTTCGAGAGCATCTCACGCCATTCCGGCAAATACTCGTCGCTCACTTTCGACTTAACCACGGGAAAAACGAAATGAAGATCAGGATGAGCTAACTTATCAAACTTATGGCAACTGGGGCACTCGCCACAGGAATCGTCCTCCCCTCGATGACTGCAATTGAGGTAGCGAGCATACGCTATCGCTAACGGCAACTTCCCTACCCCTCCGGGACCGTGAAATACGCGAGCATGGGGCACTATATCCTGATTAACGGTATCGATGAGATGCCGTTTTATTTCATGAAGCCCTATGATATCGCGAAAATACATTTCACTACCTTTCTGCTTAATAAATCTCTCTGGCTACTCTATGCACACTTTCGGTAGCCATCAACGTGTAAAAATGGATGCTCGGGACCCCGCTTTGGACCAACTCCTTGCATTGTTGGATACACCACTCGACACCCACCTCTTTGGCATCCTCATCGCTGGTGCATTCACGAAGTGCCTCTGCCAGCTCCTCGGGTATATCGGATCCAAATATTTTAGGTAGCACGGTCAATTGGTTCCTCAGATGAATGGGCTTAATACCCGGGATGATGGGCACCGTGATTCCCGCGGCACGGCAACGATCCACGAACTCGAAATACTTCCGGTTATCGAAAAACATCTGGGTAACCAAATAATCGGCCCCGTTATCGACCTTCATTTTCGTGTAGAATATCTCCGACTCCATGTTGGGAGACTCTTCATGCTTCTCGGGGTAACAAGCCATGCCATAAGAAAAAGGCTCTTCAGGCGGTGTGAACGAGCTTCCATCAAAACCAATCCCCTTATTGAAATTATTCACCTGCTCCTGCAGGCCGGTAGCGTACGGGTGACTGTCCATCGCTCGTTGCTCTGCATCGAGTTTCTTGATATCGCCTCGCAACAGCAGCAGGTCGGTTACGCCCAGAAACGACAAGTCGATCAACGCGTACTCCGTCTCCTCCCGGGTGAATCCTCGAGAAATAATATGGGGTATCGCACGAATGCCGTACCGGTTTTGGATAGCAGCCGCGATAGCCACCGATCCGGGGCGTCTCCTCACGTTCATCTTCCGGTACACACCTTGTACATCCTCTTTGTAGATGTTCTCGCTATGATGCGTGGTGATATTGATAAATTTCGGATCAAACTCTTTCAGTCGATCGATCGTCCGGAAGATCTGTTGGATACTGTTCCCCTTTAAGGGAGGCAACAACTCGATGGAGAACGCCGTCTTCTTTGCTTTATCTATTAACTCCGAAACCTTCATTTTTCCTCATTATTAATTAAAAATTGCTCGTACCACGTCCATCCCGTTGGCATACAGTACCAATCCCAGTAATAACACCATACCGGCTACCTGTGCATACTCCATGAATTTCTCGTTGGGTTTTCGCCTCGACACCACTTCATAAATGAGGAACATCACGTGCCCCCCATCCAATGCCGGGATAGGCAAAATATTCATGAATGCCAGTATCACCGAGAGAAACGCGGTCATCAACCAGAATGCTTGCCAATTCCACTGGGCGGGAAACAAGTTTCCGATAGCACCAAAGCCACCCAGCGACGAAGCTCCTTCTTTAGTGAAAACATATTTGAATTGAGCCACGTAATCTTTTAATGTTTGGATCCCCATGTTAATCCCCGCGGGAAAAGATTCAAAAAACCCGTATGAAAGAGTGACCGTCCCGTAAATCTGCGGGGCACTCATCGCGTAGAAACCCAATGTACCCAGCGAATCGACACGAGCGGTTGTACTTTGGAGAGTCCCCGCGCGATAGTAATCAATCACCACTTCGTCGTCGCGGTGCAGGTCAAGGGCTTCCCGCAGATTACTGAAAAGTGGGGTAGCCGCACCGTTCACGGCAACAATGCTATCGCCGCGTATTAAACCGGCACTCGCCGCGGCACTTCCCTCCATTGTCTCGTAAACTACCGGGGGCACACGGTAAGCCGCGAAGCCCTCTTTGTCGGTCAACAGGCTCTGCATCAAACCTGCCTGCATGGGCAGCACCGTTTCTTTTCCGTCGCGTAGTACCGTAACCTCACGGGCATCTGCCACGTCCAATAAGGTGCGCACCCCAAAACGTTCCAGCACCTTATCGTCTGCTTTCAACAAGATATCGCCGTCTTGAAACCCTGCATTCTGTGCGGCCTGGCTAAACTCCATCCCCTGTGTAATATTGCGAAGCGGAAGATAGGTGTCGTTCCAGGTGAATAATACCATCGCGTAAATAAAAAAAGCCAGCAAGAGATTGAATACCACCCCCGCGATCATCACCAGCAGTCGTTGCCACGCGGGCTTCGACCGGAACTCCCAAGGCTGAGGGGGCTGAGACATCTGATCTGTATCCATCGATTCGTCGATCATTCCGGCAATCTTGACGTAGCCTCCCAAAGGAAGCCATCCCACTCCATACTCGGTATGGCTGTTCTTTGGCTTATACCTGAAAAGGGCAAATCCCGCGTCAAAGAAAAGATAGAATTTCTCGACCCGTATCTTGAACATTCGCGCGAAGATATAGTGGCCGAACTCGTGCACAACTACTAAAATTGACAGGCTCAGAATCAATTGAAGAGCCTTCATTAAAAATGCTTCCATCTAGTAAATATTTCGCGCGACAGGCGCGTGATGTTTAATTGTTCAGTTTGTTTTTATTTTTTATAATCAAGCTACCGTAATTACCTGTATATGCTTCTAGTTATTAACCGAGGCTTCATACCGGCACTATCGGGGTGCTCGCCTTTCACCTACCTGCTTCTATATCCAATTCAACGCGATACACGCGTAATAAAATCAGTCGGCAAAGGCGAAGGCAATGGCTCTTGTTTCGGCATCACTTTCCACGTAATCATCCAATGAAGGGGCTTGCACGAAAGATGCTTTTTGCAATGTATCCTCTATCAGTCGGCTCATTTGTAAAAATCCGATTCGCTCTTTCAGGAACAACTCCACCGCGACCTCGTTGGCCGCGTTCAGGATACAAGGCATGTTCCCGCCCACCTTCACCGCCTCATACGCGTATCCCAAGTTCGGGAATCGATCTTTATCGGGCTTCTCAAACGTCAACCGCGACAATTCGAAAAAATTGACCGGGGGAATATCCACACGCAACCGTTCAGGATACGAGAAGGCGTACTGTATGGGTACGCGCATATCGGGTTGTCCCAGTTGAGCGATCACCGAAGTATCCTTGAACTGCACCATCGAATGGACGATCGACTGGGGATGAACCAACACCTCAATATCGGAGGGATCAACCCCAAACAGCCATTTGGCCTCGATCATCTCGAAGCCTTTGTTAATTAGCGTGGAAGAGTCGATGGTCACCTTCTCTCCCATGCTCCAGTTGGGATGGGCTAACGCCTCACTTTTGGTCACCTGACCTAACCGCTCTTTTGGGAAGGTGCGAAAAGGCCCCCCCGAGGCTGTGAGCCATATTTTGTCGATCTCGTTGTTTCCTTCACCGTTAAGGCATTGAAAAATAGCCGAATGCTCTGAATCCACTGGTAATAGTGGGGTTTTATGTTTTAATGCCAACGAAGTGATGAGTTCACCCGCTACCACTAATGTCTCTTTGTTGGCCAGGGCGATCGCTTTGCCCGCGGTGATTGCGGCAATCGTAGGCTGAAGGCCTGAAAACCCAACCATCGCGGTGAGAACCATGTCCACCTCACCTACTTGTACAGCTCCTTTTACACCCTCGCTACCGCACCAGACTTTAATGGGTAAGTCGCTCAGGGCATCCTTGAGTTGCTCGTATTTCGACTCGTTACCGATCACCACTATCTCCGGTAAAAAAGCACGTGCCTGCTCGATGAGTAACTCCACGCGGTTATTGGCTACCAAGGCATAGGCCGAAAATCGCTCTGGGTATCGTGCTATGACATCCAGAGCCTGAGTGCCGATAGAACCGGTTGAGCCTAAAATAGCAATATTTCGTTTTTTATCTCCCATAAATAATTTGTTCGATAAGGCGTGCAAAGATAATAAAAATAGGCCGTTCTACCTATCCTTATACCTATCCTTATAGCGATCCTTGTAGCGACTTCATCCCTGCCGTGAAATCAGCTATGAGCTTTAATGCCTCCTCGATGCTGGATGCTACCGCTCGTTGATTACCCATTTCTACGACCCATTTCCGGTTCTCTTCATCAACAGTTAATTCCAAGGGGGCGTCTGAGGTAATGCGATACCCCTTGCGGGATAAAGCCTTGGTAGTCCAACGAGCCAATAATCCATACGGGTCTTTTACCCGAGTAGCAACCGGCTGGTTGAGTTGCTTTTGCACTATAAAGCTACCGTACTCCTTATCAAATTCGAAAGAGGGATGATGAAATACGGTGTCGAAATTACCATCAAGAACCATATCCTCCGGTACCCCTACGGAAACTCCTTTTCCTTTATCCATGAGCCAAAGCTTATCGGATACCTGCATAGCCGTCTCCAGCTCATGGGTGGATATAAAAATAGTTTTTTTTGCATCTCGAGCCAATTTTTGGAGTAGAAGCATGATATTGATCCGGTTTGGCAGATCGAGGTGAGAGGTAGGTTCATCGAGCAGAATAATGGGTGTGTCTTGGGCTAGTGCACGAGCAATAAAAACCCGCTGCCTCTCTCCATCGGACAATTCGTGAATATTCCTCTCTTCGAAACCATTTAGGTAGGTCATTTCGATCGCTTGGGAAACTACTCGGTTATCTCTTTCGCTGAGACTTCCTAACCATCCAGTGTAGGGGTCGCGGCCAATCGATACCAGTTCTCTCACGGTAAACGAAGCGGTTGCTTGCTGGTCCGTAAGCACCACCGATACCCACTTGGCACGGCTTGTGGCTTTCATCGCCGTGAGGTTTTCCTTGTTTAGCCAGATGACACCCTCGTAGATAGGCTGAAGGCAGGCCAAGGAGCGAAGTAAAGTAGACTTTCCACATCCATTCCTTCCGATTAAGGCGATCAGTTCGCCCCTTTCGGCGGTAAGGTTCAGTCCCGACTGAATGATCCTCGGGGCTCCCTTAGCCGGGTAACCTATACTCACGTTGTTAAGCTGTACAAATGGCATGTGTTTATCTCTCCAACAACCCTTCCGGCAGATGCATCTCGATTAAACC
This sequence comes from Bacteroidales bacterium, assembly GCA_012518155.1. Lineage (GTDB taxonomy): Bacteria > Bacteroidota > Bacteroidia > Bacteroidales > Dysgonomonadaceae > Proteiniphilum. Next base: position 12,105 of record JAAYTC010000327.1, read on the forward strand.
TTTCTCTTCGTCAATGGCCAAAATAAAATCTTCCGTGGCTGGAATAAGTTGTTCCTCTTCTTCTCGCACTACAACGAACAGCACGTTGAGCGTTGAATCGTCTACCTCACGAATGGTTCCCACGTGTTCCCCGTTTTGATCCATTACATCGAAACCTATAAAGTAATTCCAATCGTTTCCTGCGTCTTCACGAGCAGCCTCGACTAATTTACGTGGCAGAAACACTCTTTTGTTCACTAAACGGGAAGCACTCTCCATATCTTCGATCTCTTGAAACTTCACCCGAGCCGCCACGTCGGACGTACTTCGGAACTCTTCCACGAAATAAGGGACCGGTATTCCATCCATCTCCAAGAAATAGAAATCGGCCGCTACGACAGAATAGGCCGCATCACGAAAAACAAGCACTAATTCACCTCGAACCCCATGAGGTTTTTGAGTTTGCCCTACCTGTAGGATATCTTTTTCTCGGATCATTGATCTATCTCCGTCTCTTTATCTCCGTCTCTGGAATCGGATATTTTTCAGCCTGTCGCGACTCGGGGCCACCTTCACATCTGGAATGGTAAATTGTCCCTCTTCGAGTTTTATTTTACCGCCGGACAACTCGCGAAGATCGTCAAATATTTTCTCGTCCACGACCTCTTTGTTCCATTGCGAATATGATTTTTTCATCTGAGTCAGAAGCAGTTTTACAAGATGCTCCCTTTTATCACCCTCTTCCATATCAGCAGCAATTTTGATCATACGCTCCATGATCTTGCCATAGTGACGGTACCGCATCGTGGGCCGGCTGTATTCAAGGCGGCCGGGCGACGAGTAGAGATCTTCTTTTTTGATTATTTCATAGGGATATTCGATATCTAGCTGAAAGTCTGACATGATAGCCAGGTGATCCCAAAGGATATGTTTAAAGTTGTTGACGTCTCTCAGGTGTGGAAACATGTTTCCCATAATGTCGATCACCGTATAAGCGCATTTAGTACGTTCCACCGGATCTTCGATGCTCACGCAGTGATTCACCATATTCTGGATGTTTCGTCCATATTCCGGCAGGAACAATTTCTCTTTTCGTGTATTGTATTGCATATTTACTTGTTATTTTATTTTTTATCGACTAGTTACTACCCTAGTTAAATTCTCTGTCACGATAATCATCGCACGTGGGAGCGAATTACCTTAGTTTGAGGCGGTCTCCCTCTTCGGGAACATACTCATAACTCTTCTTATTCAAGCGATAGAGGTTGCGTAAACGTATACCATATTTCTGCGAAATGCTGTACATCGATTCACCCACCTGCACTACATGCTCCGCGTAAGGCTTGTCGGCCCGGGTCTTTTTCCGCTCGAAGTAAACAATGTCTCCCTCACTCAGAGGGAAGTCGGCTGGCACCTCGTTGTATCGCAGTAACTCTTTTTCACTAAACCCGAACTCGTTCGCGATACTCAGAAAAGTGTCCCCCTCCACGGCAATCACGTACACAAGTCCATGGGTAATATAGGGTTGATGAGTCCATGATACTCGTGCTGTTTCTTGTCTCCGCATCGACTCTCTTTGGCTTCTACTCACTCCGCCCCTGTACTTGGGATCATCAAAACGGTATAGCTCGTAATCCTCGATCAATTTTATCAGTTTATTGGCATACGCGCGGTCGGTCGCGTAGCCTAACTTTTGCAGGCCTCTCGCCCACCCCTTGTAATCGGTAATCGAGAGTTCGAAAAGTGGCCGGTAACGAGTACCGTTGACTAAAAATTCAGAGTGATCCTTGTAGGAATCCTCCACTCGCGAATACTTGCGAAAGCAATCGTTAGGCGTATCATCTGGCGCGAACACCCTCGGTCCGCTCCAACCGCGATGACATTTTATTCCAAAATGGTTATTCGAATTGCGTGCCAAATCACTCATTCCTGCTCCCGACTCCAGGATCCCCTGCGCGAGTTTGATCGAAGCAGGAATACGATACCTGTCCATATGCTCTTGCGCGAGTAGGCCATACCTGTCAATATACGTTTCATACGTCCTTGCACGTCCCTGTCCATACAGAGAAGAAGTGACAAATAATAAGGAAAGAGCGACGATGAGCGGGGAAATATATGTATATTCGCGAAACAACTTATACATGATTATATAATGAAAGAAATCAATTTAACCACAAAGATAGCTGTTTATCCGTTAGAGGAGTGCACCGACGCTGAAAAAAAACTGATCGAAGCCGCAAAAGAGGCCACGTTGAATGCCTACGCGCCTTACTCCCGTTTTCTGGTAGGTGCCGCTGTGTTGCTCGAAAACGGCCAAACATTTATCGGCAGCAACCAAGAGAATGCTGCCTACCCTTCCGGTTTATGTGCAGAGAGAACAGCCGTCTTTTCTGCTCACTCCACTCTACATGATCAAAAAGTTGAAATGATCGCGATCGCCGCGTGGCGCGACGGTAAGTTCACCGAAGAGGTCATCACCCCCTGCGGTGCTTGTCGACAGGTGTTGCTGGAGGCTGAAAACCGGTTCGACGCTCCCATGAGAATACTCATGTACAGTGAAAACGCAGTTTACGTGGCGAACAGCATAAAGGAACTCCTTCCTCTCAGCTTCGGCGATGAAATGCTTAAATAGAACTGGCTAGAACGAAGCTTCATACAACGACACCAAGTACCATTGCTTGTCGAACAGTTCAAAATAATAATCGGCATAAATGCCGTTATTAATACCCCGAATCTCTACCACGGCAGTATCGTTTCGGAAACGAACCACTTGGTAATACTGATCGTAGGGGCGTGTTAGGAAGGTGCTATCGTAGGTGAGGTCTATCATCTCCCATTCATATCTTCCAATCGTCTCCTCCATCGGTGCCATCCCCTCGTGATCTGTATCGGGCACGATCGCTTTAATGGGGAACTTGATCCGGTTTAATTGAAAAGATTGTTGCATACTGAACTTATGGAGAAAATGGTCGAATTCTTCCACGGTCAGTGAGTCGGTCTCGCCCGCCCCACTCAAACCAGTTGCAGCCTCACTCCCTCTCTTGTCGACTCCCGTCTCTTTTTGCTCCTCACCACCGCGTTGGGTACAAGTGACGACAAGCGAGAAGAGAAGGCAAGGAAAAATGAAGCGTATTATTTTCATTTTTATATTCGGCTAATTGTTTTTTATATCTAGGATAATTGTTTTCGCAACCCGTTTCCCACAAAGGTACAAAAAATCGTGATAACCAAAGAGTAGCGGGAAATAATTTTTTAAAAGAAAATATCGTTATCTTTGTTTTTATAAAAGGGACAATCAATGCAGCTACAGACTGAGATAGAACATCTATTTTCAACTCAACAAAAAGAATGGGATCAACTGCGATCGGCTGTTCGCCAACTTGATGACATGAAAACCAAGACCTTTTCTTGGGACGATCAACTCCATGTGAACGTGCAGTTTAACCCGGCAAGGAGCGCCTTAATGGAAGCATCTCCGCAACGGGAGAACAAACCCGGAGTTTGTTGCCTGTGCGAACCCAATCGCCCTGCTCAGCAAAGAGGCATTCCCTTTCTGGATAAGTATATCATCCTTTGCAACCCATTCCCCATCCTAAGGAACCATCTCACTATTCCACTATTCTCGCATGTGCCACAACGAATGGGAAAAAAAATAAGGGACATGCTCACGCTGGCGGAACAATTGCCCGACTACGTGGTTTTTTATAACGGCCCCGATAGTGGTGCCTCTATTGCCGATCACTTCCACCTACAGGCGGGACGGAAAATGCCCGTGTTATTGCAAGGGGATCATGAGCTTCGTTCATGCCTCACCATAGAGAGCGAGAATAAAAATGAAGTGGAAGAACTATTCGACGATGTACTGCACTACTTGAAGGGAAGGCAGCCAGAAAAGGAAGAACCAATGATGAACGTGATAACTTACATGGATAAAAACAGTTATCGCGTGCAGGTTTTCCCCCGCAGAGCACACCGGCCTTCTTGTTATTACATGGAGGGAAAAGAGAAAATCCTGGTTAGTCCCGGGGCGATAGATATGGCCGGATGTATTATCACCGTGAGGGAAGAAGATTTCGACAAGATAGAAAAACAACATATAATAGAAATATTTACGCAGGTATCGCTGCCTGTGATTTGAAAACAACCGTATGGAAAATTCGGAGATCATTTTACTTAACATTAACGGAGAAGACAAGCCGGGACTTACAGCAGCACTCACCGAGATACTGGCAAAACATGGTGCATTTATTTTAGACATCGGCCAGTCAGACATCCACCGTAACCTATCCTTGGGCATTTTATTTAAGTCGATGCACGACAATTCGGGAGAGATCATGAAAGATCTGCTGTTCAAAGCATACGAGATGGAGGTAAACATCCGTTTCACGCCCATCTCGGTGGAGCGTTACTCCAATTGGGTAAGCATGCAAGGGAAAAATCGCTATATCATCACGTTATTGGGGAGAATATTAACAGCCCAGCAAATCGCATCCGTCTCAAGGATCATTGCCGAGCAAAATCTCAATATCGACAACATGGTACGCCTCACGGGACGAATCCCGCTGGATGAGAAACAACGTGCGGCAAAATCTTGCGTGGAGTTATCCGTTCGCGGTACTCCCAAAAACCGCAAACAGATGCAGCAAAAATTCATGGAATTATCGTCCACGCTTAACTTCGATATCTCCTTTCAGGAAGAGAGCATGTTCCGGCGGATGCGGCGCCTTATCTGTTTCGACATGGACTCCACGTTAATTCAAACAGAAGTGATCGACGAGCTCGCGGTAAAGGCCGGTGTAGGAGATAAAGTAAAAGCAATTACTGAATCAGCCATGCACGGAGAAATCGACTTCACCGAGAGCTTTCGTCAACGTGTTCAACTACTGAAAGGGTTGGACGAGAAGGTATTGGAAGAGATCGCGAAGAACCTGCCCATCACGGAAGGGCTCGATCGCCTCGTGAAAGTGTTACAGCGGGTTGGATTTAAAACGGCGATTCTGTCAGGAGGATTCACCTATTTCGGCAACTACTTACAGGAAAAATATGGGTTCGATTACATGTATGCCAACGAACTGGAAATCGTGGATGGGAAGCTCACCGGCAACTACGTGGGAGACGTGGTAGACGGGAAGCGAAAAGCAGAACTGCTCCGACTGATCGCGCAGGTAGAAAAAATCGATATTCGACAAACGGTGGCCGTGGGTGATGGGGCCAACGATTTACCCATGCTCGAAATAGCAGGGTTGGGAATTGCATTCCATGCCAAGCCAAAGGTAAAACAGACCGCTGAACAGTCGCTTTCGACCGTGGGAATAGATGGCATACTCTATTTCCTGGGTTACAAAGACTCGATGCTCGACAGCGAGCTACTCAACTATTATTAACGGACAAAATGAGCGGGTATGGATTTAGTAGACATCATTGTAAACAGAATCGATGGAGATAACGAGCTAAAAAGGCCCATCCACGCGTTGGTCTGCTTCACTGATACAGCCACGGGGAAACGAATGGGAATACTGGCTGCTCATTTTGCGCTTTCGAGACTGGAAAGTTCATCCATCACCTTCCTTCATCTCAAAGAGCCGCTTGCCCAGCCTGTATCCACGGGTGATGAGTCGACAGCGGACGATGAGTCGACAGTAATGGAGAGCGAGGTATACCAAAACAAAGCTTTCACCCGTATCATTGAGAAGGGAGAAAAAAACAAAATTACCGTCCGCACTTTCGTTAAACACTCCCGCGACCACGTGGCCGATATTTTAAAAACCTCGAAAGAACAGGGCAGCAACTTCGTGTTGCTAGGAGTGGATTTTTTACGTTTCAAGCCCCTCCTTTGGCAAAAATATTACCGCCTGAAAACGAACCCGTCCTATTCTGAGAGTTACGTCAGTAACCAGTTTAATGAGGATGAAGCACGTGTTTTGAACGATATTGTTTCGTTGATTGATCGTAATCCTGCCGCAACCGGATTATTTATGAATCGCGGACTGGAAACGGCGGCTAAAATATTCGTGCCCATTTTAAGTGCTGCCGATGTGCAGATACTCCCCTATGTTCATTTCCGGTTTGCCCAGAAAGAGGGCATAGAATTAATGATTTGGGATGCCATCGGAGCTATCGAATCCGATCCCCGAATACAAAAGCTTTACCAGATGATCGTGAAAAAAACCGATGGAAAAGTTATGCTATGGGACAACGATCGTAAGATAGAGCGGGATTTTATTCAAGAACAAGACTTGGTGATCATGGGCATTGACGGATGGGGAAAGCTACTTGCCGCGGCATTGCCATGGACAGATGTTCTCCCCAGCACTTTGATTATCAAAGATCATTCACTTTAACATTATGGAACCAACAACTATAAAGAAACACCTCGAAGCCATTCGTTTGCACCTAACGAAAAAAGAACTCAAAAGTGCCATCGATGTTATCAACAAGTTGGTTAGCATTCAGCACAGCTGGACGTTCTCGGAGAAGCTTTCGGAGCTCGACACGCATTATCGCTACATGTTGCACTACTTGGTGGAAGGTGGGAAAGACCCGGAGCGCGAGGCTATTCACGATAAGTTGACCCGTGATATTTATACCCTCGCGGATGACGCGGCTCACCACCTGTTGGTACAGGATAGCCCGGAGTTCTTTTTCGAGAAAACCAGAACACTCAATGTACGTACCCCCCTCACGATGGATGAGTACGCGGAGGCACTGGCTAAACAGGTAGACACTTTTTCATTCATCGGCTTACTGGAGGACGGCCCTGAAAAAGAGGGACGAGCACATCAAAATCAGGTGGCTTACGAGAACACGTTGCAAGACCTGTTTTACACCGTGTACGTTTCCCCGAGGAGTAAAAGTGACCAGATCGCGTCGATGCAACGGTTTATGGATAACCAGCAGGTGTCACTCGCCGCCAAATGTATGTTTATCACGGCACTTACAATGAATATCCTGCAGCGGTTCGACGCATCGAAGATCACTCTCTTACTCGATATGTGCCGCCGGACCGAACCGGAACTTTCCGCGAGAGTAATTATCGGGATAATCCCCATTTTTCAGGCCTATCGCTCACAATGGCATCTCTATCCGGAGTGTACCGGGCGACTTAAGCTACTGGCGGATGATCCGGTTTTCAACCGTCGATTTATAGCTGCTCTTACCGGCTTTATCCGTGCACATGAGACGGAGAAAATCACCCAGAGACTCATGGAGGAGATCATCCCCGAGATGATGAAATTAAGCCCCATCATTGGGAAGAAGATCAACCTTGACGAATGGATGGGAGAAACCGGGATCGAGGAGAAAAATCCGGAATGGCAAAAAATAATCGATGAAAGTGGTCTTTCCGACAAGCTGCAAGAGCTAACAGAGCTGCAAATGGATGGAGCCGATGTGTTTCACTCAACGTTCTCGAACCTGAAATCGTATCCTTTTTTTCGAGAGGTAAGCAACTGGTTCTTACCGTTCGACCCGCGTAATAGTGCATTGCGGAATCTGTTTACCGAAAAAGGAGAAGGCACCTCGTTAATCGAAGCGATGTTCGAGTCGTCCCTCATTTGCGATTCAGATAAGTACTCGTTTTGTCTCAGCATAATGATGATGCCGGAAAACTACCGGAAAATGATGATCGGACAATTAGGGGCCGAGGGAGAAGAGATAAAAAAGATGCAAGAGGAAGAGCGAGCACTGAACCCCTTTCAAAAAGAGGAGACAATCATTAAAAAATATATTCAGAATCTCTATCGTTTTTATAAACTTTACCCGCGACGCGAGGAGTTTTTCGATATTTTCACGCTACCACTCGATTATCATCAGATAGAACCTTTCTACCCCATCGTGAGGCAACCCAAGCACCTCGAACATATTGCACTTTACTATTTTGAAAAAAACAATTTTAAAGAAGCAATAGAAGCTTACAGCCTACTGGCCGAGAAAGGGGGAAGGATGAAAAGTGAGACTTGGCAAAAAATTGGTTACTCCAAACAAATGCTAGGCGACATACGTGGCGCGTTAGACGCCTACTTGCATGCCGACCTGATTGAGGAAAACAACACGTGGGTTCTTAATCGACTGGCATACTGTTACCGAATGTTGAAAGAGCCTACTACTGCATTAGAGTATTATCGCCGGCTGGAACAGTTCCGTCCGGAAGATCTCACCATTCAATTAAATATTGGGCACTGTTACCTGGAGCTCAAACAGTACGACGAGGCTCTCAATTATTACTTTAAAGTAGAACTGCTGGATAGCAACAGCACGAGAGCATGGCGCCCGGTCGCGTGGTGCGCTTTTCTCTCTTCAAAGTTCGATGTAGCACAAGATTATTACACGCGTATTTTGGAGAACTCACCTACCGCGCATGACTTCCTCAACGCCGGACACGTGCAGATTAGTCTGGGAAACATCAAACGGGCTGTTGAGCTATACACGCTATCGAAAGAAAAAGCCGGCAGCATGGAGTCGTTTCAGAACTTGCTTTTCGACGACGAAGAGGAGCTAAAACAAGCCGGTGTAGATACGGGCATACTCCCATTCATCCTTGATAAGATGCGGTACGATGAAGCAGGTAATGAAGCAACTAAACTACCATAGTTCACTTGTAAAGCCCTTTTTTCTCGATGTATTCATACACGTTCGGAGGTAGAAAAGCCCGAATATTTTTGCCATCCCGAATACTCTGCCGAATAAAAGTAGAGGAGATATCAATAAGCGGTGCTGCTACTACCTGTACCCTATCTTGAAACTCCGGAGAGATAGGTACCTGCTGACCAACACGGGGATAAATGAGTAATTGATGGTTTTGGAGTATGCTTTCCCAGTTTTTCCATCGGTTGAAGAGTGTCCAGTTGTCTCCTCCAATTATAAGAGCGAAATCGCTCGTGGGGTGTTCGTTTTTCAGGGCGGATAGCGTGTCCACAGTATACGAAGGCCGGGGAAGACGAAACTCAATATCCGATACGTGCATGTGTGAATATCCCTCCAACGCCAAACGGACCATATCAAGCCGTGACTGGTCACCCAACAAACCAGACGGGTCTTTTAACGGGTTGTGGGGGGTAACCACGAACCACACTTCGTCGAGGTAGGTGAACTCCCGCATGTAATTAGCCAACATCAGATGCCCCATATGAATGGGGTTGAAAGATCCGGAGAAAACACCTATGGAGCGTCGTTTCATTGGAGCGTTGTTTCATAATTTATTGGGAACAAAATGAT
>JAAYTC010000328.1 GCA_012518155.1 Bacteroidales bacterium
GAAATATTAGAGACCTTGAGGTAATCGAAATCAAATAGAAGCAAATCACCGGTAGAAAAAGTAACTGGGGGACAAATAAAATTGTCCCTCCTTAAAACAGCTTTGGAAAAAGAGCCAATAAAACTCCCCCCATCCCAATCAACATCAACAGGAAGCCAATCACCCTGTTGAGAAGGATCAATCCCTTCCGGTTAAATCGCCTCCGTAACCGTGACACGAGCGTAGTGAGAAAAAACCACCATCCAAGAGCAGCCGCGATAAAAGCGGTCGTTCCCGCCAAGAAAAATCCACCTCCCTCTCCCAGTGGATTGTACGAGAATCGAGCATATAGCCCCACAAAGACCAGTATTATGGCCGCGTTGGAGAAGGTGAGTAGGAACGAGGAGGCAAAATCCCTGAGATAACGCGTTTCCCGGGGCAGCTCATCCGGTTGCCAACCCTTTAACGGGTTGGAGCGAAACACGCCAAGCCCGAAAAAGAAGAGTATGCCCCCTGCCAATAGCTGTATAACCTGCTCCTGTTCCGCGATGAAGTCCGACACGAAACTTAATCCCACGAGTGTGGCGATCGCGTACGTCAAGTCAGACATCATCGCTCCCAACCCGGTCACGAAACCATACCATCGTCCACGGTCGAGCGTTCGTTGTATGGTCAGCATATTTATCGGCCCCATGGGCGAGGAGACCAATAAACCAATCAGGAAGCCCTTGGCTATTATTTCTATCATCGCGATCTATTTACAGCAAAGGTAGAGGAAAAACTTGTCTTCTGCCCATTTTGATAATAAACTCACGCTCGACAATTTCAAGCAAGCTTGATATTGTTCTCGCTTACTCGTTTGTTTGACTTAACGAAAAAGTTCATAGACATTAGACTTTTTCTTTACAGACTATTTCTACGCTCAACATAGCTATAACAAGTTTTATCTCTGTTTTCACTTATCGAAATAGTACTCGTCATGGCAAAATCCAAGTAAACTTGTCTTCTGCTCATTTGACTTAACGAAAAAGTTCACTAACTTTGTCTATTCGTTTTACGAAGAGAAAACAACGATGTAGCGGTGTAAAATGGATACCCGCCGCATCAATTGACAAATCGATTTCGATCAAATAACACCCCAAACAAGGATATGATATTATTTTTCAGAACACCCTCGCAAACGGTTATTGCCGTCGAAGCCGACTCGGCCTTCACCCCACAGACTGAAAGAAAGCTTTCGTGGCTTTTCGGGGAGGCTGAACCGCTCCAAGCAGAGCTACTCGAACAGCCATATATCGGGCCTCGCCGCGAAATGATTACCCCGTGGAGCACGTGCGCCGTGGAGATCACGCGAAACATGGGCATAGAAGGTATTAGCCGGATAGAGGAGTATATCCCGGAAGAGCGCACGCGTGCATCCGACTTCGATCCTATGCTGCAAAGAAAGTACGCCCGGCTCGATCAAACCCTCTTTGCCATCGACGGGCAACCGGAGGAGATGATCTATATTGACGACATCGCCGCGTATAACAATAGCGAGGGGCTGGCATTGAGCAGCGACGAGATCGAGTACCTCGAGGGTGTAAGCCGGAAGATGGGAAGAAAACTCACCGATAGCGAAGTGTTCGGCTTCTCACAGGTAAATTCCGAACATTGCCGCCACAAGATATTCAATGGCACCTTTATCATCGATGGTGAGGAGAAAGAACTTTCACTCTTTCAGTTGATCAAAAAAACTTCAGCGGTAAACCCTAACGGCTTGGTATCGGCTTATAAAGACAACGTGGCGTTCGTCCAAGGCCCGAATATCGAACAGTTTGTACCTGACAATGCCGATAGGCCCGGCTTCTTTTATTCCAAGGAGATCGAAAGCGTACTCTCGCTGAAAGCAGAAACCCACAATTTCCCCACCACGGTGGAGCCTTTCTACGGGGCTTCTACAGGGACGGGAGGTGAGATACGCGATAGGCTCGCGGGCGGTAAAGGCTCACTCCCCGTGGCTGGTACGGCGGTATACATGACCGCTTATCCCCGCTTGGAAGAGGGGCGTCCATGGGAGCAAACGCTGCCGGCACGCGACTGGCTCTACCAGACTCCGGAGCAGATCTTGCTCAAGGCATCGAATGGCGCGTCCGACTTCGGGAACAAGTTCGGTCAACCGCTTATCTGTGGATCGGTGCTCACGCTCGAGCATGCCGAAAACAATAAGAAGTTCGGCTACGACAAGGTGATCATGCTGGCAGGAGGAATCGGTTACGCCAACAAACGCGACGCCATAAAGGAAACTCCCGAGAGCGGTGAGAAAGTAATCGTGATGGGGGGCGATAATTACCGCATCGGCATGGGAGGTGGTGCCGTATCATCGGTCAACACCGGCGAGTACTCATCAGGTATCGAACTGAACGCGGTACAACGGGCCAACCCCGAGATGCAAAAAAGGGTATCGAACGTGATCCGGGCGCTGGCCGAATCAGACGACAACCCTATCGTCTCTATCCACGATCATGGCGCGGGAGGACACCTGAACTGTCTTTCGGAACTGATAGAGGAGACCGGGGGGGTGATCGATATCGACAAGCTACCCGTTGGCGACAAAACACTGTCCGCCAAAGAGATCATCGGGAACGAAAGCCAAGAGCGCATGGGACTCTTGGTCAAACAAGAGGACCTGGAACGTATCGAACGCATTGCCGAAAGGGAGCAAGCACCGCTTTACGTGGTGGGAGAGACCACGGACGACAAACGGCTCGTTTTCCGTCAAGAGAAGGGTGTTTCGCCCATCGACATGGAGCTGTCGGACTTCTTCGGGAAGGCTCCTGCCACCGTGATGGAGGATACAACCATCGAAGAGGCATACACCGC
>JAAYTC010000329.1 GCA_012518155.1 Bacteroidales bacterium
ACAGCGCCTGGGTATGCCCAACACGGTGACGTTCGTGGGCAAAGGGAAGCTGGAAGAGATCGAGGAATACGTGAAAGATGAAGAGAACGAAATTGGCGTGGTGATCTTCGACGATGAGTTGTCGGCCCGCCAGCTTCGGAACATCGAGAGGGAGCTCAAGATACGGATCATGGATCGGACAAGCCTTATCTTGGATATCTTCGCGATGCGGGCACAAACCGCCCACGCGAAGGTACAAGTGGAGCTGGCTCAGTATCAGTACCTGCTACCGAGGTTGTACCGAATGTGGACGCACCTTGACAGACAACGAGGCGGCGGGGGCACCATCATGCGCGGTCCGGGCGAGACACAGCTGGAGACCGACCGGCGCATCATCCTCGACAAAATCTCTCGCCTGAAACAGGAGCTAAAGAACATAGATAAGCAAAAAGCGGTCCAACGTAAGAACCGGGGAAAGCTGGTGCGAGTAGCCTTGGTGGGCTATACCAACGTGGGTAAATCTACATTGATGACACTGTTGAGCAAAAGCGAGGTATTTGCCGAAAATAAACTCTTTGCCACGCTCGATACCACGGTGCGAAAGGTGACTATCGAGAACCTTCCTTTCTTGCTTACCGACACGGTGGGTTTTATCAGAAAGCTACCGACTCATCTGGTGGAATCGTTTAAGTCGACACTCGACGAAGTACGGGAGGCGGATATTCTGCTCCATATGGTAGATATCTCGCACCCCGCGTTTGAAGAGCAGATACAGGTGGTGGAAAGAACATTGCACGAGATCGATGACACCGAGAAACCGACCATCCTTGTATTCAACAAGATCGATGCCTTTACCCACGTGCCGAAAGACGAGGATGACCTTACACCGAAAAAACGAGAGAATTTCAGCCTTGAAGAACTCAAGCAGTCGTGGCCCGCTAAGATGAAAGAGGACAGCGTGTTTATCTCCGCGATCGAGAGAGAAAATATTGAAGCACTCAAACAACTGATCTACGATAAGGTTAAAGGGATTCACATCACTCGTTTTCCTTATAACGACTTCCTCTTTCAAACATACGAAGAAGAGTAGTTTTGCGCACTACTTGCACAACGCTTCGTTCAGAGCAGTCACGGCATCCTCATACCGGTCACGCTGTATAACGAACTGCATGTTGACCTGCATAAGCGATTGGGCAAAGCTCTCCACGTTGATTCCCTTTTCATATAGTGCCTTGGTGGCCCGGTAGAGGAATCCGGGTAGAGCAATATTGGTTCCTATCGCGCAAACGATTGCCATTGGCCTCGCGTCTACTTGATAGAAAACTTCCTCGAGCACCTTCACCAGCTCACGGCTCTTCTCGTTATCCCACACCACCATCGTGATGGAGTTCGCGTTGGTCGATTTCAATATGTAGCTCACACCGTGCTTCACCAGATAATGCATGATGCGGCCGTCGAACCCCACTTCGCCCACCATCATCGGGTCGTGCACTTCCACCGCGATCACCTTCCGGGAACCGGACACAATCTCCACTCTTGGCTCAGGAGAGACGTAATCGCGTGAGATGATCGTGCCGGGATGATTCGGCTCGAACGTATTCTTGATACGAATATTGATGCCGGCAAGTTCCAACGGCTTAGCTGCCTTGGGATGAATCGCCTCCATACCGATATCGGCCAGCTGATCGGCAACAATATAATTGGTATGCCCCACGGGGATGCTATTTTCTACCCCCACGATCTTGGGGTCGGCACTGGAGAGATGGTACTCCTTATGTATCACTGCTTCATCGGCCTTTACCTCTACGGCGATCTTGCTGAAAGTAACCTCGCTATACCCTCTGTCAAACGCCCGCATAATCCCCTCTGTCCCTTTGGTATAGCCGGTAGCGACACAGAGCACTTTGCTGAAATCGATCCCGCTAAACTCCTTATGGATACGTTGATCAATGGTAAGAGGCTCGTTGTCGTTGTATCCACACAGATCGATAAAACGAGCGTTGACCCCGTTGTTATTGAGGATATTGACTGAATTCCAACCGGAATGAGCCTCGCCAATAGAGGCCAAGATCTCACGGGCGGCTAAATGGATGTCGGCACGATTCACGTAGCCCGACGCCAGTACCTTTCCAAGGCTATAGAGTACGGTCTTCGACTGATCCACACGAAAACGAATGAAGTCGCGTGCTTCTTTCAGGTCGAGGCCATAATCGGCAAACCCGTCGTTTATCAATAGCAAGCGCTGACAAAACGAGTCCAGCGCGCTGCTGTAATCTTCGCCATTCAGAAACTTGTTATAGATACCGGGCTCACCGGTTTTCTTATGCTCCAACAACCAGTTGGTCACGTTATTATAAGCAGACACCACGAAGATGCGATTGTATAAGTCGTCGCCCTTACGGTTCCCCTTGATGATGTTCTGTAACACGTCGTGAAACTGGGACATCGAAGTGCCTCCGATTTTTTCTACTGTCAGCATACTCAATGAAGAATTAAAAATGAAGAATTGAAAATTTGCCCTACGAGCAGAAATTTTCAATGAATAACTTAAGTTTCACATGCTATACAATCACAGCTATAATTGTAATAATTGATCCATGAGAAACTTAAATGAATAATAGTAGAACGCGAAGATACATTTTTTATTTTTTAAAATCGTTGCAGCTCCCGGTAGACTTTAAAAATGGGTAACCCCATTACATTGTAATACGAACCTTCGATCCGCTCCACTCCCATGTAGCCTATCCATTCCTGCACCCCGTACGCGCCCGCTTTGTCCATCGGACTGTAGGCATTCACGTAGTAATCAATCTCATCCTCGCTCAACGTGCCAAAGGTGACATGTGCCGTATCGGAAAAGCCGACCTGCTTGCCGATAGAGGTGAGGCACACGCCGGTGATCACACGGTGCGTCTGTCCCGACAGGAGCCGCAGCATCTGCGTCGCGTCCTCTTTATCGATGGGCTTCCCCAAGATCAACCCGTTTAAGAGTACCACCGTGTCCGCGGTGATCACCAACTCTCCCTCTTTCAGCGCAGGGGAGTAGGCCGAGGCTTTTTTCCGGGCAAGGTACTCGGCAATCTCTTCGTGGGGGAGTGTATCCGGAAACGACTCGTCGAGGTCGGGCAACGTTCGGACTTCGAATTCCATGTCGATCCCTGCCAGAAGTTCTTTACGCCGGGGTGAATTGGAAGCAAGAATCAGATGATACTTATAATTTAATTTACGCATGTTCGTGAAAGGTTTTCTCACCGTAATCAAGACGCGAAGATAATACCATTAAACGATTTAACCGATTTATCTCTTTTATTTATCAACCTTTCGCTAATCAACCGGTTAGGCACAGCAAGTGTGAAAATAATACAAATACCTCGCGATGTTAACGCGCAAATAATACAAAATTACGCGCCAATAATCCTAACACTTTTTTTCCCGACACCCTATTTTGACAGCTATGATTTACGAGTCGTTAGAGATACTGAAAGAGCAGCTGGTGGGTTACTTCAATGCAATCAAACTGAACAGGACGGTGGAGCTACAAAACATAGCTCTGTGGGAACAAGGAGGCAGCGAGACCTCAACAAACACGTCCAACAAGCTTATTGTAACCCTGCTGCGAGTAGAAGAAGAACCGACATTAAAAAACGGCCCGTTTTACAAGGTCACCGAATCCAAGGCCGTATATCAAAACCGGCCCATCAACCTGAATATATATATCTTGATTGCTGCAAATTTCGATAATTACGACACCTCGTTGATCACTCTCTCTAAAGCCATCGAGTTCTTCCAAGGCAGGAATGTATTCACATCATTGGATACCGTCTACACCCGAGATAATGTCTCTTTTGATATCTCGAATGACTTCAAATTCATTCTTGACCTCTATTCACCCACGTTTGAAGAGCTTAACAATATCTGGGGAACCTTGGGGGGGCGGCAACTGCCGTCGGTTATCTACAGACTGCAGCTGATCACGATTGAACGAGATAAAAAGCAGGCAGAAACGGGAGTTATCACCCGTATCGGCGGTACATTAAAGGATTATAATGCACCCACATGAGTTACTCCATTCAATATAAACAGCTATTCAGAGTGGATATCTTGCACCGCTACTTCTTGGACAGGGGGACCGACAAGTTCGAGGTGATGCAGCCTGCCCACCGTGCAAAACAGTTGGAGAGGTATTCCCTCCACGGGGTACTCAACATTGCCCCTACCCAAGAAACAAACGGGGTGCTAAAGGGATATCACCTAATTTTTAAACCCACCGGTAGTGGCTTCGCGATCTGGACCAAAATCAGCGAGCGGGAGGAGAACACCCCTTTTATCGAGTGGGAGGATGACCTCACGCTCACATTCCTCTTGCAGGTAAAGGATCCCCTTTTTTACAACTATACCGAACTGAAACCGGAAAATGCCGGCAAGCTGTTCTATTTATCGAATAGGAAACCGGACTCAGGGGCAGACAGCTTTCCCTTGCTACAGAACGGGGATGAATATTTAACTGTTAACGAGCAGCTGATGCTGTCGAAGCCGGAAAGCGAAAAGGTGAAAGAGAAGATGGATCCCCGGGAGTTGTTCAATCTTATCGGGATACTCCGGGTACATATGACGGGAGAGGCGGCCCAAATAGTCACCCCCACCCCGGTTTTCAGCGCGCTCTTTGAAAACAGGAAGACCTATTGGCGCTACCTTTTCAACGCGGACCAACCGGAAGGCGTGCAAGAACTGCTGGTAAAAGAGGAGGGCGATGCAAGGAGATGGGTTACCAAAGTAGCCTACCCCCTTACGCGGTCCGGCTTTATCTCCCTGAAGTTAAATGGCACGGAGCTGCCCAATCCCGGTGTTTCGATGATCAAACCGGATCCGGCAACACACAACGTATTTTCAGAAATATACATGTAACACTTAAAAATCAATCAGATGGCAACAGTTTACAAAACACCAGGCGTTTACATCGAGGAGATTTCCAAATTTCCACCCTCCGTAGCGCAAGTAGAGACAGCCATTCCGGCTTTTGTAGGCTACACGGAAATGGCAGTGATAGATGAGATCGATTATCATAAGGATGGTATTTTCAAACCGGTAAAGGTCCGATCCCTCCCCGAGTACGAGTTCTTTTTTGGCGGAGCACCCAAACCAACGGTGATCGAAATTGAATTGAATACGGACAACAGCGTGAAAAAGACGGTGGTCAATGGCACGAACCTGCTGTACGACGCGATCCGTATGTTCTATGCCAACGGCGGGGGAGATTGCTATATCGTTTCGGCGGGCAAGTTTCGGAAGAAAGGCGAAAGCGTCTCTAAAAGCGATCTGCTCACGGGCCTTAAATCGATCGAAAAGGTGGACGAGCCCACCCTGCTGGTCATTCCCGAGACGGTAAACCTGGAGGCGGCCGAGGCGGGAGAGATCCACGTAGCCATGTTGAGCCAGTGCAACAACTTGCAAGACCGTTTTGCTTTGCTAGATATCACGGGGGGAGACAAGGAACCCACGCCGACCCTCAACCCGGTCAACGATTTCCGGAGCAACGTGGGGATGAATTTCCTGAAATATGGGGCCGCTTATTACCCTTGGATTCGTACCACGCTCTCGTTTAATATCGATTACGAGGCCATCGTGAACGGGAAATACACGAAGACGGATAATCCCACCACACCCATCAATGTAAAGTTACTTTTCAGCAGCGGGATCATCGCCAAGATCGACGATATCGAGCAGGATATCAACAAAGAATCGGGCTTGACAAAACCGACCACTACCGCCATGAGCGACCGGGGTGACGTGGGTGCCTTCGCGAACGAACTGTACAACTACGCGAAGGAGTTTTTCGATTTAACCTTTGAGGATAACGACGCGAACGACGATAACTCGGCCGAGAAAGTCCACGACCGGTTTATCGCGGGGAATTCCGGTTTTCAGGGGTTACTGAAACAGTTATCCGATTACAATCATTTCAGCCAATCAGCCAATAGCACGGCCCCTTCTCCCGATTGGGACAGCCCGCTGATCGGGGATGATTTTAGCACGGATTTCAGCCCGCTGACTTTCGGTGCGCCGGACAATAAAAACAATATCTACACCGATACGGAGACAACCGAAAACGCGGCACCCTACTTTAACGCCCTTCTGAAAAAGATGGAGCAGCTTATCTCCGACTTCTTCCATGAATTGAAGGCGTCGAGGGACAATCGCACGAAGGTACTGGCTGAAACGGATCCGGTGTATCAAAACATCGTGAACGCCATCAGCAAGAAGGGAATCGTGTTGCCACCGGGGAGCACGGTCGCCGGGGTATACGCGATGGTCGACCGGGAACGGGGGGTCTGGAAGGCACCCGCTAACGTGAGCTTGACCGCGGTGAAAGGGCCGGCAGTAAATATCACGCACGAAGACCAGGGAGAATTGAACGTGGATACGGTGGCGGGCAAATCGGTGAACGCGATACGCGCTTTCACCGGCAAAGGAACGCTTATATGGGGAGCGCGCACGCTGGCAGGGAACGACAACGAATGGCGATACATCAACGTACGCCGCTTCTTCATCATGGTAGAAGAGTCGGTGAAGAAGGCCACCGAGCAGTTTGTCTTTGAACCCAACGATGCCAACACCTGGGTGAAGATCCGGGCCATGGTCGAGAATTTCCTTTTCCTCCAATGGCGCGCGGGGGCTTTGGCCGGGGCCAAGCAGGATGACGCGTACTACGTGCGTATTGGCTTGGGACAGACCATGACCGCCCAAGATATCTTGGATGGATACATGCACGTGGAGATCGGGTTGGCCGTGGTGCGCCCCGCTGAATTCATCGTGCTCAAGTTCTCTCACAAGATGCAGGAATCATAAACAATCATCAAAATCATTTAAATAGATAACATTATGGCAGCAACCTATCCATTGGTGAAGTTTCATTTTCAGGTCGACTGGGGTGGAACAAAAATTGGGTTTACAGAAGTCACCGGGCTCGACGTGGAGACCGAGGTGGTGGAATACCGGCACGGCGCGAGCCCGGAGTACTCGAAAATAAAGATGCCGGGGATGCAAAAGTTCAGCAACATCACCCTCAAGCGGGGCACTTTCAAGGGCGACAACGAGCTCTTCGAGTGGTGGAACAGCGTGAGCCTGAACACCATCGAGCGACGTAACATCACCATCAGCCTGTTGAACGAGAACCACGAACCGGTGGTAACCTGGAAAGTAAAGAACGCGTGGCCCACCAAGATCCAATCGACCGACCTGAAGGCCGACGGCAATGAGGTAGCCATCGAGAGCATGGAGATCGTACACGAAGGGTTGATGATACAAAACGAGTGAGGATGGCAACACATTATCCCCCGTTAGGGTTTCACTTCAAGGTGGAATTCAACCATATAAAGGGAGAGTTCCAGTTCCAGTCGGTCGCCGGATTGAGTGTCGAACTCGAAACGGAGCAGGTGGCCGAAGGGGGGGAGAACCGGTTTAAACACACGTTGCCCGTTCGTACAAAATCTCCCCACCTCGTGTTGAAGCGGGGACTGCTTATCAACTCCGAGCTGGCAAGGTGGTGCAAGAACGCGTTGGAGAATTTCGATATCACCCCGGCCGACCTCACCGTTACCCTGTTAAACGAGAAACATGAACCACTGGTGACATGGAACGTGGTGCATGCTTGGCCGGTGAAATGGGCGGTGGACGATTTGAACGCGGGGGAGAGCAAGGTAGTGATTGAAACCATTGAACTCGCGTATAACTATTTTAATATCCAGTAATATGGCCATCGAGATACAAGAGTTACACATCCGGATTAACGTGGAGGAGGAGCCTGCCGGGCAAAGCACAACCGAGAGCAGAAGCGAGGAGCGGGAGCAGATCATCGCCGATGTGGTGGAAAAGGTAATGGAGATATTATCAAAAAAAGAGGAGCGTTGATATGAGCGGCGAACTGACAAAGTTAAAGATTACGGCCTACAGCGATGAGAAATTCTCGGAGCAGGTAGCGGACGGGGAGTTTAAAACGTTACTGAATCCCGAAACCTACCTGTTAAATTATAAGGTTGAACTAAACCAGACGCAGGCGGCAGGGACCAGTGCTTCGGCCCCACGATATAACAAATCGCTTCCGGAGGACTTAAGCTTGGATTTCCTGTTCGACCGCACCGGTGTAATCACCGACTACAACCCTTCGGGGGAGGGAGGCAGCAACACCTTTAAAGATGAAGGGAGGGGAGTAAATGATGACGTGGACCATTTTAAGAAAGTGGTGTTCGACTACAACGGGGAGAAGCATAAG
>JAAYTC010000330.1 GCA_012518155.1 Bacteroidales bacterium
GAGGTAATCGTGCCGACGCGCAGGCAGCCATGACGCGCTACCTTCAATCCTACCCTAACGGCGCGTATAGCAGTGATGCTAATTATTACCTCGGCTTGCTCGCTGACGAAAGGGGTGAGAAGCAACTGGCAATGAACCATTTTCGCAAGGTGATTGATGCAAGCAGCGTGAAGTTTTTAGATAATGCGCTGATATACACCTCACAAAATGAATTTGAAAACGGAAACTACCGTCAAGCATTGGCAGACTATTCCCGGCTGGCCAACTCAGCCCGCAACGCGACCAACCGGCAAGTGGGACAAATAGGGATGGTGCGATCACACTATCGATTGAGCGGTTATCACGAAACGGCACGAGCAGCCACCGAATTATTAGCGAATAGTAACTTGTCTCCCGAAATGGTCACGGAAGCCCGATACTTGCGTGGAAAAGCATACCTCGAAATAAACGAGACGGATGACGCGATGGCCGATTTCCAATTCGTGGCCAACGACACACGGAACGTGTATGGAGCGGAAGCGCAATTTATTCTCGCGGATACCTACTACCAACGGGAATCGTACGACCGGGCAGAAGCACAGGTGAAAGAGTTCATGCAAAAAGGGACTCCCCACCAGTACTGGATGGCTCGAGCATTGATCGTGCTATCGGACACCTATCACGCCAAAGGTGACGAGTTTCAAGCACGGCAATACCTGGAAAGCCTACGCAATAACTACCAAGGCGAAGAAGAGGATATACAACAGATGATTAACGCGCGACTCAACTGATTTTATTCCAACGAGAAATGCGGCCAAATAAAAATAAAAATTATCTCAGAAAGAAAAGATGAGAAGAATATATATCACAATCGCTGCCCTGGCATTTTCAGCCGGGATGCTCGCGCAGACACAAGATTCGTTGCTGCGCCGCCAGATGGAACTGGAACGGGACTTCAACCCCACGTTGATGGACGCGAATAAGATCACCTCACTGCCCACCTTGAGGGAGCCAACCGTGCAAAAGGCAAATACCAACTACTCTACCTGGGCGGGAAGGGCCACGCCACCCCTCGAAATTGCTTTGCCTCGACCGGGCGATATCATGACCTCCATTCCTTTTAGTACCCATAAGGGCTATCTCACGCTCCACGCGGGTAACTACGCTAATTTCGATGGAGCCCTGGGCTATCGTATACTGGATGAGAAGAAGCACCAACTCGGTTTCACGTTCCTACATAACTCCACGAACGGGGACATCAATTACGTCCAAGAAGATGCAAACCCGGCAGGAAATAAAGCGCGGGTGATGAACAATAACGGCCGCCTCGCGTACCGCCATACGGCAGACGCTTTCGCGCTCGATATGCATCTGGCTTATCTTCACTCGCTGTTTAACTACTACGGGAACGGCTTCGGGGAAGAACGCTATTACAACGATGAAAACCAACGCCTGGGCGTGACGAACGTGCACGTGGCACTCCAATCCACGCCTTCTGACGCGCTCAATTTTAATGGGTTTCTTGACTTTAAGAATTTCTCATCAAAGTACGGTGAGACCCTCTCCATGGAAGGGATCAAGGGCAACCAAATACATGCTTTAGCCGGATTTGCCAAACCTTTTCAGGAAGGCAATAGCAGGATCGGCGTCGATGGCTCTATTTTAACCACCTTATACCCGGGAGATTTGGATAACTATTTTCACGTGAACGCGGCACCGTTTATCTTGTTCAGCGGCCTTAACTGGAGTGCCCGTTTAGGTGTGGATGCAGTCTTCCAAAGTATAGATGGCACACGGATAAGAGTGGTGCCTAACGCGGACGTCCGCTGGGGAATTACCGATCACTCGTCGCTCTACTCGAAAGTACATGGTGGGTACAACCCGAACACGTTCCTCGATATGATGGAAGAGTCGCGCTACGTTCTCCCATTTATAAATGTACGTCCCTCTTTCACGCACGTGGATCTCGAAGCCGGGGTGAAGATCGGAGAGGTCAGCGGGTTTCGTTTTGACTTTTTCGGCGGATTCCGAAAAACAGACCACGAGCATTTCCTGCTACTCAACGGTCACGATGCAATTAACGGCGAAGAACCGGGACCTTTCATTGAAGCACTTAAACCGGTATATGGGCATCTCTCCCACTCTTTCGTGGGTGGCATGTTGCAAACAAACGTGTGGGCACCTTTGGACGTATCCCTGAGATTGAAAAAAAATTTTTACGACGTAACCAACCTCTCCATAAACGAGACAGACATCGCGGACACGAAAGCATATAATAAACCAGGAATGGAAGTCGACCTTCGTGCTGCTCTCGAAATGATCGAGAATCTCAAGCTGACATTGGGCTATTATTACGCGGGCGACCGGTGGACAAATTTCAACGGTACCGACATAGAAATGGACGCGATCAATGATCTCAACGCCGGAGCGATTTACACGATAAACGACACTTTCTCGCTTAACGTGAAAGTAAATAACCTCTTGGCTCAAAGATACGATATCTGGTACGGGTATCCCGCGCAGGGGATCAACGCCTCGGGTGGGTTCACATTCACGTTTTAAGGAAACTATTTTTAATACTACTTCCTTCACGATTACAAGGGTTTTGTGTACTTTTGCAACGGATTATCCACGGGTTCAATGTAGGGAGAGATCACTCTCAACACACGCGAAGATTAATCAGTACATGAAGAAGGATTAATCATGGGAAATTTTCTTGAACCCCCGTGGAAAGATTCTTAAAAAGTATGGGGAAAAAAAACAGTACAGCCAAGAAAAAAAAGAAGGCGACAGCGAACAGGTGGAGCACGCGAGGCATCATAAAGGCCATGTGGGCGGTTTTTGGAATCGCCGTGGCAGGAGGGTTGCTTTTTTTCGTGCTTGTCTCCACGGGTGCCGTTGGATACCTGCCGGAAATCGAAGAACTTGAAAACCCGATCGATAAATATGCTTCACAGGTAATCTCGTCCGATAACGAGCTACTTTTCACCTACTCGCTAAGCGATGATAATCGCATCATGGTGGATTACACCGACCTCTCTCCGCATCTTATCGATGCGCTGATCTCCACCGAGGATATACGCTATTACTCCCATTCGGGTATCGATATCATAGGATTGGGAAGAGCTATTTTTAAAACCCTCATCCTAAATCAGGAAGAGAGTGGAGGGGGCAGTACCATCACGCAACAATTGGCAAAACTCCTTTACTCGCCAAGAGCAAATAATAAGATCCAACGTGTTTTTCAAAAGCCGGTAGAATGGGTCATCGCGGCCAAACTCGAACGCCACTACACGAAAGAGGAAATTATCAATCTTTACCTCAATAAGTACGACTTTAATTATAACGCGGTGGGGATTGAATCGGCCACACGCACCTATTTTAACAAGACACCCGGAGAGCTAAGCGTTGAAGAGTCGGCCATGTTAATTGGCATGTTAAAAAACTCCTCCCTCTACAACCCGGTCCGGCGTCCCGAGGTGACCCGTGACCGGCGCAACGTGGTTTTATCGCAGATGCGAAAAGCGGGGCATCTAACACGATCCGAATCCGATTCACTCCAGCAATTGCCCATCGAAATCGATTTTAATCGTTCCAGCCACGTCGACATTGCTGCCCCTTATTATCGGCAACACTTGGCAAAAATCATGATGACGAAAAAACCGGAGAGACGAAATTATGCTTCTTGGGAGCGTCAACAGTTCGCGGAGGACTCCGTGGCTTGGGAAGAAGATCCGATCTATGGCTGGTGTAACAAGAACAAGAAGGCGGATGGCTCCTATTACAATATTTATACCGATGGGTTAAAGATCTACTCCACCATCGATTCCCGAATGCAGCACCATGCTGAGACGGCCGTGGAAGAGCACATGGGAGAGCATTTACAAGACCAGTTTTTCAAGGAAAAACAGGGGAAAAGCTACGCTCCTTATTCTCGCGCGGTAAGCGATCGGGCAGAGCAACTAATGATGACAGCCATGCGGCAAACCGAACGGTATCGAGTGCTCCGAAACGGTGGAATGGACGAAGAGGAGATCCTCAAAAACTTTAAGGAGAAACCGGTGGAGATGAAAGTGTTCTCTTGGAAACAACAAGAAATTGATACCGTGATGACCCCATGGGACTCGATACGCTATCATAAATTTTTCTTACGTGCCGGTTTTATGGCGATGGATCCCTACACGGGTCACGTGAAAGCCTACGTGGGGGGCCCCGATTTCCGATTCTTCCAGTACGATATGGTCACCACGGGAAAGCGACAAATCGGTTCAACCATCAAACCCTACCTCTACACGCTGGCCATGGAGGAAGGAATGACACCTTGCGACGAGATGATCCATGAGCCAATCACAATGATGACCGAAACCGGTGAGGAGTGGACACCTCGTAATCCCGGCCATAGTAGCGGACAGACTGTTTCCATTCGATGGGGGCTTCAGAACTCAAGCAACTGGGTCACGGCCTACTTAATGAAACAGTTTTCGCCGTACGCCTTCGCTCGTATGCTACAATCATTTGGCCTGAAAACACCGGCCGACCCGGTGGTATCACTGGCTCTAGGGCCAAACGACGCCTCCGTATACGAGATGGTGGGTGCCTACTCCTCGTTCGTGAACAAGGGGATTCGGGTGGAACCGGTACTGGTCACCCGTATTGAAGATTCGTACGGCAACGAGGTTGCCTCCTTTGTCCCAAAGATGAGGGAGATTTTCAGCGAATCCACCTCCTATAAGATGCTTAATATGCTCCAAGCGGTGGTAGATGGAGGGACCGGTAACCGTCTCCGATGGAGGTATAACCTAAAAGGTGCAATGGGAGGTAAAACCGGTACGACGAACGATAACTCTGATGGTTGGTTCATGTCGTTCACCCCGGATCTGGTAGCAGGATGCTGGGTAGGGGGAGATGAGCCCACGATCCATTTCGACCGGATGGAGCATGGCCAAGGAGCCAGCATGGCATTGCCCATTCACGGGTTATTCTACCAAAAGGTGTATGCCGACCCCGAGTTAAACTATACCGATAATGGCACGTTCGACATTCCCGCGGGATTCGATCCATGCCAAGGTGCGGAGCGTTACTCTCCCGACTTTTACCGGGGTAACGAGCCGGTTATGCAAAATGAAGGAATCGACGATATTTTCAACTGATTTAGCCGGGATTTACCCCCTTA
>JAAYTC010000331.1 GCA_012518155.1 Bacteroidales bacterium
AACTGCCCCCGATTAAATACCGTCTTGTACTTGAGCCTCTTGTCGGATTCGAACCAACGACCCCGAGATTACAAATCACGTGCTCTGGCCAACTGAGCTAAAGAGGCTTATAGTCTTGATCTTAACCGTTCCTCTCCCAAGTTAAGAGAGAAACGGTCGCAAAGGTAGTGATATTTTTCTTGATGCCAAAACTTTTATCCTAATTTTTTGTTGTTTGTCGCTCCTTCTTACTCTTGGTTTTCATAATCTGTTTTTCGATGGCCATCGTGCATAGATCGATGGCTTCTTCAAAGGTGTCTGCCTTCTTGTTAGCATAGGCTTCCCCATGCTTGAGTAAAAGTTTCACCGCGGCATCTTTGTTACTCGCGGCGTCGGGTTTAATCACTTTTAGGATCACTTCTGCTTGAATGATGTCGTCTGAGAATCGCTCCAATTTCTTGACTTTTTTTTCTGCAAATGCTTTTAACTGTTCGGTAGCGTCAAAATTTACTGATTGAATTGTAAGTTCCATACTATTCCTCCTTTTTTTTTGCCCTTGGGTGAGCGAGTTGATATGTTTTTTTCATCTCTTCGAATGTTACATGCGTATAGACTTCCGTCGAAGCAAGACTATCGTGCCCTAGTAGTTCTTTAACCGCGTTTATTTCAGCTCCATTGTTCAACATTCCGGTAGCAAAGGAGTGACGTAGCACGTGCGGACTTTTTTTGGTCAGAGTCTGGATGCTGTCAAGATGGGTCCGGACAATGTTATAAACCAGTTTAGGGTACAGGGGTTCTCCATCTTCTTTAACAAAAAGAAAAGGCGATTTGTTTTCTATTTCCGCGTTTCTAACGCGCAGGTAACGTTGTAACTTTTCCTTTGTTTCATTCGAAAAGGGAATGATCCTTTGCTTGTTCCTTTTTCCTGTTACCCGGAGTGTTCCGGCATATAAATCGATGTCGTTCTCTTTTAAGGAGATGAGTTCGGCTCGGCGCATACCCGTTAAGTAGAGTAACTCGATAAGAAAGCGATCCCGTTCTCCCCTGAAGTCATCCGTGAAAGAGAGCTCATCGTCAAGCACGGCTTCCATCTGCTTAGGGTTCGCGAACGTGGGGAGCCTTTTTGTGATTTTTGGCCCCTTCACCGTTTCAGCAGGGTTTGAATGGATAACTCCCTTTTTCTTTAGATAGTGGAAAAAAGATTTTATCGCGCTGAGTTTTCTGTTCACGGTTCGGGCCTTAAGACCCTGCTCCATTAACGCACCCATCCATGCTCTAACGTGATGTTGTTGTGTTTTCAGGGGGTTGAATGAGCCCTCTTCTTCAATCAGGAACTCCTCGAATTGTGTAACATCCTTCAAATAAGAAATCTCCGTTTGAGAGGAGTAGCTCTTCTCGTAACGGAGATATTGTATAAATTTCTCTTTCCACATACCGTAGCTGTCTAGTTCCGACTCGTGGCTACGAAGTTAAGAAAAAAGTTTTCAAACGAAAAAATTATTCCTCTTCTTGTTGCAATTGTTGCACGTAAACGGCGCGTTGTTTTTGTTTCCGTTTCGTCACGGATGGTTTAGCATACGCTTGACGACGGCGAAGCTCTTTAACCACGCCGGTCTTTTCATATTTTCTTTTGAATTTTTTCAAGGCTCTTTCGATGTTTTCGCCTTCTTTTAATTGTACTACTATCATTATCTGTTTTTTCTTGTTTTTATTTCTCAGTTTTTCGGATGGTTGCCTTGTGCGTTGTGTTGATATTATTAATTGCAACGGCAACCCATTAAATAAACGGGTGAAGCCGTTCATTTGTTGGATATGAGCATATTTTTTCATTCACCTGCCGTCTCCCGGCTCGGGAGATGCTTGCTCATCTATTTATATTTTAATTCTCTTTTCCCCTTTTTCGGTCTGTCTTACAATAACCTCCCTTCTATTTCGGGGTGCAAAGATAATAAATATTGATGAAAAAATAATCTTTGCCGCTTTTTTTATTTAAAACCTTACCATTCATCTGTACGAAACGAAGAGAGGGGCAGATTTCCTTCTACCGTGAATATTTCCGTTGCTTCAGTGTTGTTAAAGCAGTAGCGGACGGCTACCGGTTTTTCCACGTTAGGTGAAAAAACAAAAATACGGTTGCCGGCCACGGCAGCTTTCGCGGGATAGAATCGTTTGTCATTCCCGGCCACTTGAAACTGCAAGACTTCTTTCCCATACGTAGTCAGACCGGGATTGCCGGGTATATCCATGGTAAGAACAGCCACGCGTCCTTCCATGGTTACAGACTCAACTTCCGGGCTGCGGTAATGTATCTTGTCCATGCCGTATGTTTTTGCCAATGCCCAAAGTGCCATTCGTTCACCGGCTATCTTCTTTTTAGGAGGGTGGATGCAATCGGGGCTTTCTGAATCCATCAAAACGGCCATTCCCGTGTTGGGTGTCGTTTTCATCCCTTTAGCCTGTGCTTCGCGAATAAAACCGGAGTTAAGCCCCCCTCCATAATTATATGGCGCAATTTGGCAATAATAAAACGGAAACTCACCCACATTCCAAAGTGTGCGCCATTCACGCACCATCTTGTCGAACAGTTCCACGTACCGGTCCGGTTCACCACGGTTGGATTCGCCCTGGTACCAGATGGCTCCACGCATGCCATACCCTACAATCGGGTGCAGCATGCCATTATATAATACGGTAGGAGTTCCGTTCCGCGATTTTATGTCGGCGTCGGTTGCCGGTATCTCTACATCAGCAATCACGCTTTGTATAGAGGAGGATGTCATCCATGCTTCGATGCGTGAACCGCCCCAGCTCGTGTGGATCAAACCGACCGGAACGTTTAATGCCCGGTTCAATAAACGCCCGAAGTAATACCCTGTTGCCGTGAAATTAGGGGTAGTTGCTGGCCCCGCCATCTCCCATGTGCCTTCACAATCTTCTTGGGGAGCTGATGTGGAGGCCCTTTTCACGGTAAAGCAACGAATGTTTGGATTCGTGGAGGTTACAATTGCTTCGGGGCCACCCTCGATCGGTTGGTTGCTAAATCCCTTCATTGGCATCTCCATATTCGATTGGCCGGAGCAGATCCATACTTCTCCAATCAGTACGTTATTCAGCGTAATCGCTTTCCCGTCGCTTACTGTAACGGTGTAGGGGGTAAAGCTTGCCGTGGGTGTCTTAACCTTCAACTCCCAATAACCTTTTCCATCGCTTTTTGTTGAGTAGTTTTTCTTGTTCCATGAGGTGGTCACTCGTACGGTGGTGTTTGCTTTTGCCCAGCCCCAGATGGCTACATCCGATTGTTGCTGTAATACCATGTTATCGCCAAAAATGGCCGCCATTTTAATCTCCGCGTTTAAGGGAAACAACATAGAGGCCGCGAATAGAATAAATCCTAAGTACCCTAATTTAGTGATTTTTTTCATGACATGCAATTCTTTTTCGTGATTGATTGTTAATTGTATCTGCTACTTTTGTGTTTACATATTATTATTCCATCATTTATTTAGAACTGCAAAAGTACTCTTTTCCATGATACAAAAAAAGTGCAACTTGAAAGTTGCACTTTTAGATAGTGGTTTGTATGGATTGTTACTTCACCTCTTCGAAATCTACATCCGTAATGTCGTCGTTGGGCTTGTTGTCGTCCTGCGGTGGTGTTCCGCCATCAGCACCTGGCTGTGCCCCTGCTTGCGCGTTTGTGGCATTATACATCTCTTGAGATGCCGCTTGAAACGTGGTGTTCAGCTCGTTAATAGCATTATCTATCGCCGGTATGTCTTGCGACTTGTGTGCTTCTTTCAGTTTCTCAAGCGCAGCTTCGATGGGTGCCTTTTTGTCCGCCGGAATCTTATCGCCCAAATCTTTCAGTTGCTTTTCAGTTTGAAAGATGGTGGAGTCTGCCTGGTTCAACTTGTCGATGCGTTCTTTTGCTTTTTGGTCCGCTTCCGCGTTGGCAGCTGCTTCCTCTTTCATTCGTTTAATTTCCTCTTCGCTCAAACCCGAAGATGCTTCGATACGGATTTTCTGTTCTTTTCCAGAAGCCTTGTCTTTTGCCGAAACGTTCAGGATGCCGTTGGCATCAATATCGAAAGTAACTTCAATCTGTGGAATGCCACGCGGTGCAGGTGGAATGCCGTCGAGGTTGAACACGCCGATCTGTTTGTTATCGCGTGCCATAGATCGTTCGCCTTGAAGCACGTTGATCTGTACGGATGGCTGATTATCGCTCGCGGTAGAAAATGTTTCACTCTTCTTCGTGGGTATTGTGGTGTTGGCGTCAATTAATTTAGTCATCACGCCACCCAATGTTTCAATTCCCAAGGAAAGAGGTGTCACATCAAGAAGAAGCACATCTTTTACTTCACCTGTTAACACGGCTCCTTGAATAGCAGCACCCAATGCCACGACCTCGTCGGGGTTCACTCCCTTGTGCGGGTTTTTACCGAAAAAGCTCTCCACGAACTCCTGTACGGCAGGAATACGAGTTGACCCACCCACGAGAATCACCTCGTCGATGTCGGAGTTGCTCAGTCCTGCTTCTTTCATCGCGGTTTGACAAGGCTCTTTACACTGTTGTACTAAGTCGTCGATCAGTTGTTCAAACTTCGAGCGAGAAAGTGTTTTTACCAAGTGTTTTGGGATCCCGTTTACCGGCATGATGTAGGGCAGGTTTATCTCCGTGGAGCTGGCACTCGATAACTCGATCTTGGCCTTCTCGGCAGCCTCTTTCAGACGCTGAAGGGCCATTGGGTCTTTGCGAAGGTCCACCCCCTCATCGCTCATGAACTCGTCTGCCAGCCAATCTATAATTCGGTGGTCGAAGTCATCTCCTCCCAAATGTGTATTCCCATTGGTCGATTTTACCTCGAATACGCCATCGCCCAACTCGAGGATGGAGATATCAAAGGTTCCACCGCCCAGGTCGAATACCGCGATTTTAGAGTCTTTATTCTGCTTGTCTAATCCGTACGCGAGAGCAGCTGCCGTGGGTTCGTTCACGATACGTCGAACGGTAAGCCCCGCGATTTCGCCTGCCTCCTTGGTGGCCTGGCGCTGAGCATCACTAAAGTAAGCCGGTACAGTGATTACCGCCTCTTTTACCTCTTGTCCCAGGTGGTCTTCGGCCGTTTTCTTCATTTTCTGAAGCACGATGGCTGAAATTTCCTGCGGTGTATAGAGCTGCCCGTTAATATCTACTCGTGGGGTATTGTTGTCGCCGCGCACTACTTTATAGGGCACGCGACCAATCTCCTTCTGTACCCGGTCGTACGTCTCTCCCATGAAAGTTTTTATGGAAGAAATGGTGTGGTTAGGATTAGTGATAGCCTGACGCTTGGCGGGATCACCCACCTTGCGCTCGCCGTTGTCCATGAAGGCCACGACCGAAGGTGTTGTGCGCTTGCCCTCGTTATTGGGTATTACAACCGGTTCGTTGCCTTCCATGACGGAGACGCAGGAGTTGGTTGTACCTAAGTCTATTCCAATTATTTTTGCCATAGTTTGTGAGTTGTTATATGTTTTATTTGTTGTTTGTCAATTTCTGATTTTATCCTCGTTTGTTTAATATCATAATATTGTTTTCAAATCTTATGCCAAATAGTGTGCTTTGGAACCTGTGCTGCCAATATGTCGGTTTATTTGTTCGGAAATTTGTGGTAAAACTCATCGGTTTATTTTATCTTTGACACTATTGTAACCTCTATTAAAAAATAATAGGCTATGCTCACACCAAAAGATCTTGATTTAATGAATGAGAAGGGAATTACCCGCGCTCAGATTGATGTTCAACTCGGTCGTTTTAAAACCGGTTTTCCATTTTTGCCCATCGTGTCGGCCGCTTCCATTGGAAATGGATTACTCACGCTAACGGAGGGGGAGGAAAAGGAGTACCTCACGGCTTGGCAGAACTACCTGGGCGGTGGTAAAGAAGTAACGAAATTTGTCCCTGCCTCCGGTGCGGCCAGTCGCATGTTTAAAGACCTGTTTGCTTTTTTAGACGCGGATTATAATGAGCCGACGACTGCTTTCGAAAAAATGTTTTTCGACGAGATACGACGTTTTGCCTTTTATAAGGCTCTCGATGAAAAGTGTACGAAATTGTACGATCAGGGAGTTGTATCGCTGTGCGCTGAGGGGCGTTACAAAGATGTGGTCGCGGCCTTGTTGTTGCCCGAGGGATTGGATTACGGAAACCTACCCAAGGGGTTGTTGCTCTTTCACATCTACTCGGAAGGGAACCGTACGCCATTAGGTGAGCACCTTACGGAGGGAACTCTGTATGCCAAAGAAAGTAGCGGCAAAGTGAACGTGCATTTTACCGTTTCGGAAGAACATCAACAACTGTTTGAACTGTTGGTGGCTGCTCGGAAGATTAATTTTGAACGAAAGCTCGGGGCAGACATATCGGTGTCGTACAGTGTTCAGAAACCAAGCACTGATACCATCGCGGTGGATATGAACAACGAACCGTTCAGAGAAGGGGATGGCTCGCTTTTGTTCCGTCCGGGTGGGCACGGGGCATTGATTGAAAACCTGAACGACATCGACTCTGATGTGGTTTTTATAAAAAATATCGACAACGTGGTGCCCGACCGATTAAAAGTGGAGGAGGCTCATTACAAAACATTGTTGGCAGGAATACTTGTTACGATGCAGGAGCGAGCGTTCAACTATTTGAGAAAGCTCGACGAGGGGCATGTTGACGCGGAAGATTTGGCAGAGATGGTCGCTTTCGTGGAAGATGAACTTTTTATATCACCCCCCGGGAAGATGGGCACGGATACGGAGTTGAAAGATTACTTGTACCGAAAACTGAATCGGCCGTTCCGGGTGTGCGGGATGGTAAAGAACGTGGGAGAGCCGGGTGGTGGCCCGTTTATCGCGGTCAACCCCGACGGTTCGGCCTCCCCGCAGATTTTGGAGAGCTCCCAGATCGATAAAAACGATGAGCAAGCAATGTCAGCTTTCAAAAATGGCTCGCATTTCAACCCTGTGGACCTGGTGTGCGGCCTGAAAAACTACCGGGGAGAGAGATTCGACCTTGCGCGATTCGTGGACGCCGACACGGGATTTATTTCCTACAAATCGAAAGATGGCAAGGAGTTGAAAGCGTTGGAGTTGCCCGGCTTGTGGAACGGAGCCATGAGTGACTGGAACACGCTTTTCGTGGAGGTGCCCGTCAGCACGTTTAACCCGGTGAAGACGGTCAATGACCTGCTTCGGGCGGAGCATCAGTAGAGATGTGAAACGGGATATTCTATTTCATACTTCCCGCGTGATCGGGTACCGCGGATGGCACCGGTTTCATACAAAACTGGTGGCAATATCCTGTTGTATATCGGCATCTTTCCTTTTTCTATATTCTTGCCAAACTGTTCGCTTAAGCGATGCACGCGAACACTTCGCGCGAGGAGAGTACGACGCTGCCGTAGAAGTTTACCGAAAACTATACCGTGCAATTCCCCCCGGGCAACCCGCCAAACGGGGAGTGGTCGGCTACGAGATGGGAGAGAACTACCGACATCTCAATCAGTCCAGTCATGCAGTCACGGCATACCGTAACGCGATTCGCCACGGCTATCCGGATACATTGATGTTTTACCAATTCGCGCGGATGCTCCATCGGGAAGGGGAGTACGAACAGTCGATTAAAGCATATCGTGATTACCTGAAACTCCGGCCGGGGGACGCGCATGCATTATCAGGCATCGCGGGGGCAGGGCAAGCGATGGAGTGGAGCAAAAACAAGAACCCCTCTTTTTATCGAGTGGAACAGGTGGAACTGTTTAACTCTAACAGAAGTGATTTTAGCCCCATGCTGAATAGGAGGGGCGACCGGCTCTATTTTACCTCTTCGCGAGAAGATGCACGGGGAGAGAGAAGCCTCGTAACGGGAATGAAATACAACGATATTTTTTTTGCCCCTATCAACGTACATGGGGAGTGGCAATATCCCCGACAACTGGAGTCGCCCGTGAATACCGACTTCGATGAAGGAACTCCCGCTTTTTCGCCGGACGGGGAGTGGATGTATTATACCCATGCTTATGCCGATCCGAATCGACCGACAGGGACTGTCATTCATGCCTCGCGAAGGGTGAACGGGGAGTGGAGTGGCGGCCGCGAAGTGGAGATTTTACCCGGAGACGTGCATTGGTCGTTTGCTCACCCGGCTCCCTCACCTTGTGGCAACTATCTCTTTTTCGTGTCGGACATGCCGGGAGGGGAAGGGGGAAAGGATATCTGGCGGGCCACGTTGAACAGTAGTACCGAAGTGCACTCCATCGTGAACATGGGACCGGAGATTAACACGCCGGGCGACGAGATGTTCCCTTACGCGAAGAGCGACTCCCTGCTTTATTTCTCTTCCGATGGACATCCGGGCATGGGGGGATTGGATTTGTTTGTGGCTGTCAAGCCGATAGGAGCAGAACAGTGGCAGGTGCAAAATATGAGATCACCTCTCAATTCCTCGGCCGATGATTTTGGCATCACGTTTTACCCCCAAAGCGAGAAGGGGTTTTTTAGTTCTAACCGCGATGATGCGAGGGGGTACGATCATATTTATTCGTTTGAACAGGTGGATGACACTATTCGGGTAGAGGGCATTGTCGTGGACCATCAAGATGAATTGATCCCTGGTGCTTCCGTGTCGGTGGTAGGGAGTGATGGTTCTCAACGCCAGTTTGTTACTGATGGCGACGGCGAATATCGTTTTAAAGCCGAGGCGGGAGTGGAATATATGTTCTTGGCCAGCGTAGAGGGATTTCTCAACCGGCGCGAGCGGTTGCAAGCGATGCCACCCGACAAGGATACACTGGTGTATGTAGATT
Organism: Bacteroidales bacterium; assembly: GCA_012518155.1. Classification (GTDB taxonomy): domain Bacteria; phylum Bacteroidota; class Bacteroidia; order Bacteroidales; family Dysgonomonadaceae; genus Proteiniphilum. The sequence goes on from JAAYTC010000331.1 coordinate 8,811, forward strand.
TCGAGATGATACCGTTCGATAAGCCGGTGGTGATGGAAAATATTTTCTACGACTTTGATAGTGCTGTACTACGCCCCGAGTCGAAAGAAGGGTTGGAGGAGCTTGCTAGCCTAATGATGGAGCACCCCGAGATTTACGTGGAGCTCTCGGCACATACCGATCGTATGGGGCCGGATGATTATAACCGGGAGCTTTCGTTGCGACGTGCGCGGTCGGTGGCGGATTACCTTGTTGCGCGTGGTATTGATAAGGATCGGCTTTCAGCTATCGGTCACGGCAAGTCGCAACCTGAAAGTGTGAGTAAGAAAACAGCGGGCAGGTATGACTTTTTGAAGGAGGGAGACATCCTTTCGGAGGAATTTATCGAGCAATTGCCTTCCGGACAACAGGAGGTTGCCGATCAAATCAACCGGCGGACATCGTTTAAAGTGATTGGCAATAATTCCGGAACCCACAGGCGGTAGATGAAAAATAGTGGATAAAGAGACGGCGTATAGAGTGAAGTGATGGGTAATAATGGAAGATTTAGCTATAATCGTTACGCATGCAAGACTTAAATTTATTACTTTTGGATAATGATCCTGTGATAGGGATGTATAGGGTAATGTCAAATATAGAATAAATGCAGAGTACACATATTGTATTCATATTTTTGTTTGTTAGTCGGTTTGCCTTGATGGCGTCTGCCCCGTTCATTGTGACCGCTCCGTTCACCGAAAGAGAGCGAGAGATTATTTATAGCGGCGACCGCGACACCTCCTTTCGGGTACTTCTTGTGACCGATCCTGTGGATTCGCTGGTTCTTCGTATGCGGTCCTCGGATGTAGATCCCCATTCAATCGCGGGCGACGAAAGCTTGCAATTATTGATTCAGCGCTTGAACGTGACGATGAGCGAAGAGGGTGGGATAGGTATTGCCGCGCCTCAGGTGGGTGTGCTTAAGAATGTCTTTTTGTTGGTTCGGACAGACCTTCCCGGTCAGCCCACGCGTGCTATCATCAACCCTAAAATAGTGAACTCTCCCGAAGAAACGGTTTGTTTTGAAGGCGATGGGTGCCTTTCCATTCCTGATATCCGGGGAAACTCTTTGCGCTTTGCATGGATAGACGTGGAGTATTGGGACGAACAAGGATATTTGCACCGAGAACATTTAAAAGGATATAGCAGAACAGACCATTTCCCTGCCGTTATTTTTCAACACGAATACGATCATTTACAGGGTGTGTTGTTTACAGATAAGATTTGCACGACAATAGGGCAATAGAATGATATGTTACGATCACTTTCCATACAAAACTATGCGCTCATCGACTCGCTTCATATTGCGTTCGATTCCGGCTTCTCCGTTATAACCGGGGAGACCGGCGCGGGAAAATCGATTATACTGGGGGCATTGTCGTTGATCTTGGGTCAGCGTGCCGATGCTCGCCATATTAAACAAGGTGAAAATAAATGCATCATCGAAGGCGTTTTCGATATCCCTTCGTACGACCTAGAACCTTTGTTTCTTGATAATGATTGGACCTACGACGAGGAGTGCATCCTGCGCCGGGAGATATGGGCGACCGGCCGGTCGCGTGCTTTCGTGAACGACTCGCCGGTATATCTTAACGATTTAAAGAGCCTGGGGGACCGGCTGATTGATATTCACTCCCAACATCGAAACTTGGCACTACAGGATAACCTTTTTCAATTGAGCGTGGTAGATGCCATGGCAGGTACCGAAAAAGAAAGAAAAGAGTACCTGGACACTTACAATCTTTACCGTGCTTCTGAGAAAGCGTTGAGTGAACTACGCTTACGCGCTCGTGCCAACAAAGAGGAGGAGGATTACCTCAGGTTTCAGCTTGAAGCACTGCAAGAAGCTTCTTTGCAGGATGAGGAACAGGAACTGCTGGAGGAAGAGCTGAAAGCGATGACCCACGCTGAGGAGATTAAAACAGGCCTCTACGAGGTAACCACCCTCTTGTCGGGAGAAGGAGAGAGTGCAGAATCGCTGCTTCGCTCGGCTGCCGATATATTGATACGCGTACAGCGTGTGTACCCAAAACTGGAGGAGCTGGCTAACAGGGTTGAAGCGGCTTATATAGATATGAAAGATGCAAGAGAAGAGGCGGCTCGCTACTTCGAGGAGGTAGATTTCGACCCTGCCCGCCAGCAAATCGTCGAAGAAAGACTCAGCACGATCTACGGGTTACAAAAAAAACACTCGGTACAGACCGTCGAGGAATTAATCGCGTTGCGTGATAAAATAGCCGAACAGCTTCAAGGGATTGATTCGTTGGACGAACAACTGGCGTCTCTTGAAAAGGAGGTTGCTGAAAAACGATCGACCGTGCTCACGATGGCGGAAGCACTTGGCAAAAAAAGAAGAGCGGCTGCTCCCTCTTTAGAGAAGCAGTTGATGGAGCGGCTCGCCTACGTGAGGATGCCAAACACTCGCTTTCAATGCCAATTCACTGTAAAGAAAGAGCCGGACTCTACCGGGAACGACACGGTACAGTTCGTATTTTCGGCGAACAAAAACACCCCGTTGCAACCGGTCGCTGAAATTGCCTCGGGAGGTGAAATATCCCGCTTGATGCTTTGCCTTAAAGCGATGATAGCCGGTGCAACCGCGTTGCCGACTATTATCTTTGATGAGATTGATACTGGTACCTCGGGAGAGGTAGCGGATAGGGTAGGGGCAATCATGAAGGAGATGAGCCGAGAGATGCAAGTAATTGGGATATCTCACTTACCACAAATTGCTTCCAAGGGAGACGCGCATTTCGTGGTATATAAAGAGGAGCAAGTGGAAAGCGTTGCCACCCGCGTAAAAGTGCTTACACCGGAAGAACGAGTGGAGGAAATCGCGAGGATGTTAAGCGGGGCGGAGGTGACGAGCGAGGCGATTGAAAATGCCCGAGTAATGTTGGAGGGATAATGAAAGAAAAAGAGATGATTTTTGGCATTCGTGCCGTGATAGAAGCGGTGGAAGCCGGTAAAGATATCGACAAGATATTGGTTAAACGAGGGTTGTCGGGAGAGTTGTTTTCTGAACTACTGGAGCTTACTCGTATGCATGAAATTCCGATGCAGAGTGTTCCGGTGGAGCGCATCGACCGGGTGACTCGTAAGAACCACCAGGGGGTGGTCGCTTTCACCTCCGCGGTCACTTATCAGAAGTTGGAGCAGATCGTGCCGTTGCTATACGAGGAGGGAAAGAACCCGTTCATCCTCGTGCTGGACGGACTCACCGATGTTCGTAATTTTGGAGCCATCGCACGTACATGCGAGGTGGCAGGCGTGGATGCGATTGTTATTCCTGCTCGAGGCAGCGTTTCAGTAAATGCCGACGCGATGAAAACATCGGCAGGGGCGCTGCACTCCATTCCGGTATGCAGGGAGCGAAGCCTGAAGGAGGCGATTGTTTTCTTGCGAAACAGCGGGATAAAAGTAGTGACAGCTACAGAGAAGGCGGCCGAACTGTACACCGGTACCGACATGACCGTGCCGGTGGCCTTGTTGATGGGTGCCGAAGACACGGGGGTGGCCTCTGAACATCTGCGGTTAAGCGACGAACTGGTGAAAATCCCCCAATTCGGGGCCATTCAATCACTTAACGTGTCGGTGGCTGCCGGCGTATTAATTTATGAGGTTATTCGGCAACGGGGGGAGTTGTTTCCATGAATGGAAGTTGTTTCAACGATCAGAAGTCATTTCAGCGATTGAAAATCACTTCATTATTGGGAGTTACGTCGACATTAAGTGATGCATAAAACTGTGATTTAAAACGATAAAGAGATATGAAGAAAGTGATATCAACCAACAGTGCGCCCGCGGCAATCGGGCCATACAGCCAAGCCGTGGAGGCGAATGGCACATTATACCTATCCGGGATGCTACCCATCGATTGCGTTACCGGTAATTTCGTGTCGGGTGGAATAAAGGAGCAAACTGCACAGATTTTCGTGAATATAAAAGCAGTGTTGTCCGCGGCCGGCCTCAATATAAATCATGTGGTTAAAACGACGGTGTTTCTCGACGACATGTCGTTTTTCGACGGGATGAACGAGGTTTATTCCAAGCAGTTTAAAGAGGATTTCCCCGCGCGATCTACCTTTGCCGTAAAATCTCTTCCTAAGAATTCATTGGTAGAAATTGAGGCAATCGCTGTGAGATAATTAGTCGATTACCGCGGGCAACTCTTCATCTTCTTCCGGGGGATCCTTCTTCACCACGAAGGCGCTGATTTCCCATAACATGTATATGGGTATAGTTACAACGATCAGCGAAAAGGGGTCTCCCGACGGGGTAATCAATGCCGCCGCTATGAGCGAGCCAACAATAGCATGGCGTCGATATTTCCGGAAGAACGAACGGTAGATTAATCCAAGGTTCGATAATAACCAGAAAACTAACGGAAGCTCGAACACCAGGCCCATAACCAAAATAAGGGTATAGAAGTTGTTCATGTAAGAATCCAGCGAGATCATATTCTCGATCGATGCGCTGAGCTCGAACGTGATAAGGAAACGGAAGATCAGGGGGAAAACAACAAAGTAACCGACCAAGCAGCCAATGATGAACATTACTCCACCAAATCCGAAAGCGGTTTTTATCCCTTTAGCCTCGTGATCGTAAAGTGCCGGGCTGATAAATCTCCATAGCTCGTATAATATATAAGGGATGGTACATAACATACCAAAGGCGAACGACGTGGATATATAGGTCATGAACTGAGTGATCATGTTGATATTCAGTATTTCCACGTTAAAGGAGTCAGCTGAGAAGTCAGGAAGGAAAGGGAGATACTCTCCCGCTTTTTCGAAGAATCGATACGTGATAAAGTCGGAGGACTTAGGAGCAAGGATCACACTATCAAAGATGTGTGGGATGATGATAAAGCCCGCTACCGAGAATGCAAGCACAGCACCGATGATTCGGATAAGCGTCCATCGGAATTCCTCCAAATGATCCCAAAAGGACATTTCTTTCTCTGCCATGTCTACCTTGCTATATTATGTTAATTGCCGAATTCAAAGCCCAGTATGGGTGAATCCTGTATGGGAGGTGAACACGAACGGATATATAACTGTATATCCGTTCATATCCGCAATCACAAATGGAATATAATTGAGGTGTAATCGTGTTGACGAAACCACAACATCTTGTTGGGAATGCGTTTGTTTCACATGCCGTCGGCCCCACTTTTTTAAATACATCGTGGGTAAGTACCGGTTTATTTTAAATTAATCGTTGCTTGTTGGAGATGACTTACTTTCGCTTGGATCGGCCTTGATATCCTCTTCGATGTCATGCAGTCCCCTTTTAAAGCTATTAATGCCTTTTCCTAAACCTTTCATGAATTCAGGTATTTTCTTTCCCCCGAAGAGAATTAGAATAACCAAAACGATGATAGGTATTTCCCAGCCATTTAAGTTAATAAGAAGTGGATTCATAGTTTTCCTGTTTATTTGATAAATTATAATGACGTTTATTTCAGCTTACAAATGTAGGGTTAATTTACGACAGTTGCCAAGATAATTATCATAAAGTTTGAAAAAGGAGTGTTAAAGGGCTACATCCGTGGGATTAAATCCAGATAGATAGGGAGATGATCGCTGAACCCACCATGGTATCGAGGCCCTAGGTTGGTTCGAAACGGCTTGTGACCGTAATATTTTTCATCCTTCTCAAGCAGAAAATCCGCGTTAAAAATATGGGCTTCGAATCCATCGATATAAATCCCACTCTCCTTTCTCAACAATGCCCCGTTGACGATAAACTGATCAATCACCTCCCACTTCCCCTGGTACTTGTACGTACCTGATTCAGAATTCTGCGAATGGTCGAAAAATAGATTATAGAGTTGGTTGTTAAGGTAAGGAGCCTCATTTCGGCCCGCTCTTATCGTATGCAGGAGGCTCTTGCTTTCCGGGGGATCATTGAAGTCGCCCATCATTAAACAGTAGGGGCGTTCACGAACGGCGAGGATACTATCGGCTTTTCTTCGCAGCAACGCGGCTGTTTCAAGGCGTGCAGGCTCTGTAACACGTTGTCCGCTGCTTCGCGACGGAAAGTGACAAACAAGTACGTCAAGCGTATCTCGATTGATTAACTCGCCCACGACATGAAGAATATTTCGAGTAGCCCCGAACCGGGGATGGCTGAACGCAACCTCGTACTCTTTCGTATCAATTAATTTGAACTGATGCCGCTGATAGAGCAAGGCAACGTTGATGCCTCGTTCATCAGGAGAATCAGTGATTATATATTCATAACCCTGTTCCCGCAATGGCGATTTGCGGGTTAGGTCGAAAAGCACGGAGTCGTTTTCCACCTCACAGAGACCCACCAATGCCGGCGACCGCATTTCGCCTACCGCTGTAATTACTCGAGTAATATTTCGCATTTTCCCCCAATATTTCCACGGTGTCCAGCGATAAAACCCATCCGGTAGGAAGTCGTCGTCATTTTTCAACGGGTTGTCCTCCGTGTCGAACAAGTTTTCCACGTTGTAAAACATAACGCGGAATCTCTCCCGAGCAGAAGCCGTGGGTGAGACCAAGATATGTAGGATGAAAATAAATCCGAATAATTGTGCACGCAGCATTTACTAGAAAAGGCACCTCCTTTTTTATCTATTTCTTTGTTTAATTATTTCTTATTCCATCCATTGGCCATTGCCAGCGGGAAGATCTTCCAATATTTTCACGAGGAAGTCCCAGAACTTTCCTACCGAAGATATTTTCATTTTTTCGTCCGGTGAATGTACGTCTGTCATGTCCGGGCCTATTGAGATCATATCAAGTCCGGGGTATTTCTCCAAAAAGAGGCCACACTCCAATCCCGCGTGGATTGCCTTCACTGCCGGTTCTTTCTCGTAAAGGTTTTTATATACGGTCTGTGCATGCTGTAATATTTTGGAATCGGGTTTGGGTTCCCATCCGGGGTATCCTTCGTTATGTGTGACTTCTGCCCCGGCCAATTCGAAGACCGACGATACCATCTGCTTAACGTACTCTTTTTGTGACTCCACCGAGCTGCGCTGGCTGGTTCCTATTTCCACCTGCTCCCCTTTCAACATCTTTATTGAAGCCAGGTTGGTGGAGGTTTCCACTAAACCCTGTATATCGCGGCTCATGCCGATGACCCCGTGTGGGCAAGCGCAAAGGGAACGGATCAGCTTCCGGGTGGCTCCTTTCTTCATCACTAGCGAGGGTGCTGACACCGACTCTAGTTGGATATCAATTCCCGATTCAGTGTGTTTGTACTCGTTTTGCACTTCGGCAAGGAAAGTGTTCAGCTTAACGCGTATATCTTCCTTGTACTTCTCTTTTACCCCGGCCACGGCGTATGCTTCGCGGGCGATCGCGTTATGCAGGTTACCCCCGTGTATCTCTGACAATACCAATCCCATTTTTTTTTGTAGCAGAGGATATAGCGCGCGTGCCAGGAGTTTGTTGGCATTGCCGAACCCCTTGTCAATATCGCTGCCCGAGTGGCCGCCACGTAGCCCTTTCACGGTTACCTTGAACCAGAAGTGAGATTTTGGTGCCTGTTTTGTTTTATAACTAATGTACGCTTTTGTTCCGATTCCTCCGGCGCAACCGATATATATTTCACCTTCCTCTTCCGTATCGAGGTTGATGAGGATATCACCGGTCATAAATCCTTTGTCCAGCGCGAAAGCACCCGTGAGCCCCGTCTCTTCATCCACGGTAAAGAGGGCTTCAATTTTACCGTGAGAAATATCCTTAGCAGCCAGTACCGCCAATTGGGCCGCGACACCGATACCGTTGTCGGCACCCAAAGTGGTTCCTTTTGCTTTTATCCAATCGCCTTCAATCACGGTTTCAATGGGGTCGTTGTCGAAATCATGTTCCACGTCGGAGTTCTTCTCACACACCATATCCACATGCGCTTGCAGGATAACGGTTGGAACGTTCTCCTTGCCCGGCGTCGCTGGTTTGGTGATAAGCAAATTGCCCGCGTTGTCTTGCTTTGTTTTCAACTGGTGGCGATCGGCAAACGCTTTCAGGTATGCCAAGATTTTCTCCTCTTTTTTCGAAGGGCGCGGTATTTGGGTTATGTCGTGAAAATAGCCCCAGATCGCGGAGGGATTTAAGTCGTGAATAGTCATAATTGATCGTTAGTAAGTGAAATTCGTTATTGACCATAAAATTAAGGCAAAAAAGCGGATCAGGCAAAAATTTAGCATCTTTAATAAGGAAAAGCGATGTTTAATTGGCTAATTCAACTATCTTCGCGTTATATAAAAGGAGGGAGTTATTATGAAAATTCTTATATTTAGCATTGCCTTAATACTCATCGCGGTTTTATTGATGGGAGTTCGGGTTTTCTTTACAAAGAAGGGGGAATTCCCCAATACCCATATTGGCGCGAGCAAAGCAATGCAGGATCGTGGCATTCACTGTGCCACTTCGCAAGATAGAGAATGGAGCAGGAAAGAGAGTCCCGTGGAACAACTTTTAAAATCTGAAAAATTATAAATCTCTTAGCAATGAAGAATTCTACTCATTACATCATCAGCGGTGTGCTGGCGGTTGCTTTAATCATTCTTTTTATTCTCCATTTTACATCGAGGCCTACTACTGGTGAAACCAGCAGGGGACAACTTTCGGTGTTGTTGAACGATTCGTCTGTTACTTTGCCTGTAGCCTACGTGAACGTTGATTCTCTTTTGATGAACTACAATTTCGCGAAGGATTTGAACGAGTCGTTACTGCGTAAAGAGGAGAGTACCCGTGCCACTTTGAACCAGCGGCAAAATCAAATCAGTTCGGCTGCTCAGGAGTTTGAGCGAAAGTTGCGCAACAACGCGTTCCTAAGTCAAGATAGGGCTCAACAGGAGCAGGAGCGTATCTTGAAAATGGATCAGGAATACCAGCAATTGGCTGAAAGGCTTACGCAAGATTTTATGCTAGAGCAAGAAAAGCTGAACATCCAAATGGAGGATACCATAAAGGCTAGAATGGTGGAGTACAACCGGAGTAGGAATTATGAGATCATTTTCAGCAATAGAACCACTAGCACTATCTTGTTCGCCAATGATAAGTATGATATTACAAACGACGTGGTAGAGTTCTTGAATAGCAAGTATGGCCCCGTTACGGCCACTACTGAAGAATAGGCAAGTTCGACAATAACGAGCAGGCTTTAAACAATATGCAAAAGGGGTGTTATCGTAGCGGATTTCATCCCTTTTATCATTAGGAACATAACAAGAGATATCGCCCCCTTGCTTGCAGTAAAATGAAAAACTGGAAATCGTACATATCCCGTCAGAAGGAAGAGTATACCCGGACTCGCTATCCTCAAGCGTTCGACGCGGAGATGGTTGTAGTGATCCCGTGCTATAACGAACACGGCCTATTAGAAACACTACAAAACATACGAATCAGTCACCGGCCTCAAGCGAACCTTTTAGTTGGCATAATCATTAATTCCGGTGTTCATTCCAGCGAGTCGTCCGTTTATCAAAACCGGTCTACCTACGACGAGGTGAAAGCCTTTGCCAACGAATATAACGAGTCGGACCTCTGCTTTTTTCCACTTCTTTTTGAAGGATTTCCTCGAAAGCACGCGGGGGTGGGTCTGGCACGAAAAATAGGTATGGATTTAGCGGTTGATCATTTTTTGAACAATGGAACCGATAAAGGAATCATCGTTTCGTTGGATGCCGACTGCCTTATTTCCCCTGCCTTTTTTACTACTATCTATGATGCTTTTCAGCTGGATGGGCACCTCTGTACAACTATCCACGCGGTGAGTCATCGGGTGGAGGCTGACGATTTTGTCCTAGCGAGAAGTATACGTCAATACGAAACTTATCTTGCCTATTTTCGAGGGATGTTGAAGCAGGTTGGCTTTCCCTATTACTACCAAACAATTGGTTCCGCGTTCGCGGTTGCTGCCGATGCTTACGTCAAAGTGGGCGGAATGGGGCGACAGCAAGGAGGCGAAGATTTCTATTTCCTTCAGAAGGTGTTCGAGTTAGGAAAAGTGGTAGAACTGGCCGAGGCCAAGGTTTACCCCTTGGCACGTTATTCCGATCGTGTTCCCTTTGGAACAGGTCCGGCCCTGGAAAGAATGATGCATCACCCTGAAGAACCGCTAAAAGTGTATTCAAGGCGCTCCTTTTTGGAGCTAGGGCGATTGTTCAGCAGGGTTGACTCTTTTTATCGGCAGCCAAACGACGCGATGGCACGGTATATTACCGATCTTCACCCCGAGCTTTTGGCTTACCTGGAAGAGATAGGTTTCGAGGATATTCTCTTAGACTGTAATTCCAACAGTGCACGATTGGGCACTTTCCGCAAACGTTTTTTTCATCATTTTAATGCTTTCCGTATCATTAAATATTTAAATCGCGTTCATCCCGATCCGTTTCCGCTTGAAGAGGTGTCCTCTTTTCCTGGAGGATAAGACCGGTCAAGACTGTCAAAAGTAAACGCATGCTTGTCTATTTAACGCGATTGTGGTATATTTGCAGCAAAATGCAAGAAGAATCTTTCACAATTCCAAATTCAACCGTTTTGTATGAATATCAACATCCTCGAAATTGTCAGTGCTTTTCTGGTCCTGTTCGCGATCATCGATGTAACGGGTTCGGTGCCCATCTTTCTTAACTTGCGTTCGCAGAACAAGACTATTCACCCCGAGAAGGCGGCGGTTTACTCGTTAATTATTCTCGTCGGGTTTCTTTTCGTGGGGGAGTGGATTTTGAAGCTTTTTCAATTGGACGTCTCCTCTTTCGCTATCGCGGGTGCTGTAGTGGTGCTCATTATTTCTATCGAGATGATATTTGGCGTAGAGATATTTAAACACGACAATACCCAATCGAATGACTCTTCAACTCTTTTCCCGGTGGTGTTCCCACTTATTGCTGGCCCCGGCAGCTTTACCACGCTGCTTTCGATGCGAGCGGAGTATTATACCGTCAATATTATTATCGCAGTTCTTTTAAATATTCTTATCGTATACTTGGTATTGCGTTTTTTGGATCCTGTAAAAAAATTGCTCGGAGAAAGCGGGGCTTATATCCTCAAGAAATTCTTTGGTGTGATCTTGATGGCTATTTCCGTGAAATTACTCACGTCTAACCTAAGTGAATTGATTGCCGCGGTGAACGCGGGCGTTTAATTTTCATGCTTCGAACCAACGGTTTGACAAAAAAAAGGCGTATCTTTGTGTGCGAAAACGAGACAATTAGCCCATTTTTTATTTCACATATAAATTTCAACAACATGAGAATTGTAAGTGTTTTAGGACGCGAGGTCCTAGATTCAAGAGGAAACCCAACCGTTGAAGTAGATGTTTTAACCGAATCGGGCGCTTTCGGGCGTGCCGCGGTTCCTTCAGGTGCTTCAACAGGAGAAAATGAAGCATTAGAGCTTCGTGACGATGATAAAGGCCGTTATCTTGGAAAAGGAGTGTTGAAAGCGGTAGCAAATATCAATGATATTATAGCACCGGCTTTGCTAGGAGCAAACGTGCTGGAGCAGACCGAGATTGATGCCAAGCTTCTGGAGCTGGACGGAACTAAAACCAAATCGAACCTGGGTGCTAATGCCTTGCTGGGAGTATCTCTGGCGGTGGCCAAGGCAGCAGCTAGCTATTTAGGCCTTCCGCTCTATCGCTATATTGGCGGTACCAATACCTACGTGTTGCCGGTGCCGATGATGAATATTATCAACGGTGGTTCGCACTCCGATGCGCCCATCGCGTTTCAAGAGTTCATGATTCGCCCGGTAGGTGCTCCCTCCTTTAAAGAGGGGCTGCGTATGGGTACTGAAGTATTCCACGCGTTGAAAAAGGTTCTTCACGACAGGGGGTTAAGTACAGCCGTGGGCGACGAAGGGGGATTCGCTCCTAACTTGTCTGGTGGAACTGAAGAGGCATTAGAATCGATTCTTACCGCTGTTAAGAACGCGGGATATGAGCCCGGTAAAGATGTGAAAATCGCGCTCGACTGTGCCGCCTCGGAGTTCTATGTCGACGGTATCTACGACTACAGCAAGTTTGAAGGGGAAAACGGTAAAAAACGTACGCGCGAAGAGCAGGTGGCCTACTTGGAAGAGTTGATCACCAAATATCCGATCGATTCAATTGAGGATGGAATGCACGAGAGCGACTGGGATGGCTGGAAGCAGCTGACGGATAAGATTGGTGATCGTTGCCAGCTAGTTGGTGATGACCTGTTTGTTACGAACGTTGATTTTCTGGAAAAAGGAATCAAAGAGGGCTGTGCCAACTCGATCCTTATTAAAGTAAACCAAATTGGTACGCTTACCGAAACCTTAGACGCCATTGAGATGGCACACAGAAACGGGTATACCAGCGTTACTTCACACCGCTCGGGTGAAACCGAAGACGCTACCATCGCGGATATCTCCGTGGCCACGAACGCGGGACAAATCAAGACCGGCTCATTAAGCCGTTCCGATCGGACCGCGAAGTACAACCAACTCCTCCGTATAGAAGAGGAATTGGGAGACCGTGCGGTATATGGGTACAAGAAAATCAAATAATAAGATTTGATATCTTTATAACAGGGGTGGGGTTGCTTTGCAGTTCCACCCCTCGTGGTTTCCACCCACGCGAACCTACTTCTTTATTAGTGATTAAAAATTAGGTGGTTATGCATGGGTGTTGCTGTTATTTTTGGTGAATCATGAAAGAAGCGAGGGTTGATTGATGCAACGAGAGTGATCAATGGATTTAACTTGCCTGTAAATATCGTGAGAAATATTTTTAAATTTGACAATAAATATATAAATTTGGGAAAAATCATCTCAAATGGATAAAAGCAAGCGGGTTACCGCCACATTCTTGAGTGATCTCTCCCATTTGCCGACTGCCTACTTCGCGTTGGTGATGGCAACGGGTATTGTTTCCATTGCTTCCTACTACCTTGAATTTTTCGCGCTGGGGGAGCTTCTTTTCTATTTTAATATAGCAGCCTATCTTTTCCTCTGTCTACTCTATATTCTGCGATCTGTAATTTATCCGGCAAATTGTACCGCCGATATAACCGATCATGCAAAAAGTCCCGGCTTGCTCACGTTTGTTGCCGGGAGCTGCGTCTTGGGCAGTCAGTTTATAGTTATTGCCGGCAACTACAGGATAGCCTCTGTACTCTTCTGCATTGGTGCCGTGGCATGGTTGATACTCATCTACACTGTTTTCACTGTTTTCACGGTGAAGAAAGATAAACCTCCTATTAACCGTGCCATCAGCGGGGTATGGCTGCTTATAATTGTATCGACCCAATCGGTCTCGGTGCTTGCCAGTCAGCTGACAGGCTATATTCCTATTCCTGGCGACCTCGTGTTGTTTTTCGCGTTAGCCATGTTTCTTTGCGGGTGCATGTTTTATATTATTATCATCACGCTTATCGTCTATAGGATGTCGTTTTTTGAAATGCGCGCGGAAGAGTTTGCACCTGCCTACTGGATTAACATGGGGGCGGTCGCCATTTCAACGTTAGCTGGTTCCACGCTGATTTTGAACAGCCAAAACTGGTCGTTTATCCAAGAAATTCTTCCTTTCCTAAAAGGGTTTACACTCTTTTTCTGGGCAATTGGTAGTTGGTGGATTCCGCTCATTGTTATACTGGGTATATGGCGGCACGTTTTTAAACAATTCCCTTTAAAATATCATCCTCAATACTGGGGAATGATATTCCCTCTTGGCATGTATACTGCTTGTACAATCAAGCTATCGCAGGCAATCGAGCTTCCTTTCTTGATGTGGATCCCCTCTTTTTTCATTTACATAGCACTGATTGCCTGGTGGGTTGCGATAATCAGCATGTTTTACTCGATCGGCAGGGATTATTTCTTTAGTAACGAGCCCGCCAAATCATAAAGTTTGATAAAAGCATGAATTTTAGCTGTTTTTTTGATTTCCATATTGTATTTTTACAAAACATTGCATAATTCGACGTGATTGCCTAATTAATTCAATTTTTTCTAACCTAACCCGTTTTTATTATGAGCCTGCTTAACAAACTTGTTTACTTTAGTAAAAAGGCTACGGTGAGCCCAGACAAACACATTGTCAAAACGGATACGCCACGTGACTGGGAGCGTTTTTATCGCAATCGCTGGCAGTTTGATAAAGTGGTAAATTCAACCCATGGTGTAAACTGCACGGGATCTTGCTCGTGGAAGATATTTGTAAAGAACGGGCTGGTTACCTGGGAGCTTCAAAACACGAACTATCCTGAAACACGGCCCGACCTTCCCAACCACGAACCGCGAGGCTGTCCGCGCGGGGCAAGCTATTCATGGTATCTTTACAGTGCCAACCGGGTGAAATATCCTATGATACGGGGCGTGCTGGCGCAAGCATACCGAAAAGCCAAGGAGACCTATAAAGATCCCGTGGTAGCCTGGGAGAGCATGATGAATGATCCCGACACGCGCGACGAGTACATTCGCCAAAGGGGCTTGGGTGGCCTTATTCGACTCGATTGGGAGGAGGCGCGGGAGATCATAGCCGCTGCCAATATCTATACCATCAAGAAATACGGGCCCGACCGCCTTGCCGGCTTTACTCCCATCCCGGCCATGTCCATGGTGAGCTACTCTTCAGGTACCCGGTACTTGAGCCTGCTGGGGGGTACCGTGCTAAGCTTCTACGACTTTTATTGCGATCTCCCTCCCGCTTCCCCGCAAACGTGGGGCGAACAGACCGACGTTCCGGAGAGTGCCGACTGGTATAACTCCTCTTTCCTGATGGTGTGGGGCTCTAACATCCCGGTCACCCGAACGCCGGACGCTCCTTTCTACACGCAGGTGCGGTACAAAGGAACCAAAACGGTTAATATCGCGCCCGATTTCAGCGAAGCCTCCAAATTCGCGGATCTTTGGATAAAGCCGAAGCAGGGCACAGACGCCGCGTTGGGATTGGCCATGGGGCATGTGATACTCAAGGAGTTTTACATGGAGAAAAAGACCCCCTATTTTGAGAATTACGTGAAGCAATATTCCGACCTTCCATTTTTAGTGAA
>JAAYTC010000332.1 GCA_012518155.1 Bacteroidales bacterium
AAGGAGCATCATTACGGGATACTCACGAATCGGAAATTAGAAGACCTGTTGGAAGGCACTCGAGAGTTGGACGGTCAGGACGAGAAACGGGGAAGGCTCGATTTTGCCCTCTGGATCAAGGCAAAACCCGAAACGTTGATGCAGTGGCCCTCGCCCTGGGGATGGGGTTTCCCTGGATGGCACATCGAATGCTCCGCCATGAGTACCAAATACCTGGGCACTCGTTTCGATATTCACGGGGGGGGGATGGATCTTCAGGCGACGCACCATACCAACGAGATTGCCCAGTCGGAGGCGTGTAACCATACCGCGCCGGCAAACTACTGGGTGCACACCAATATGCTTACCGTAAATGGAGTACGCATGTCGAAAACAGCCGGGAACGGATTTCTCCCTAACGAACTATTCACTGGAGATCATCCCATGTTGGAAAGAGGCTACTCGCCCATGACGGTTCGCTTTTTCATGGCGCAGTCTCATTACCGGAGCACGCTCGACTTCTCGAACGAGGCACTGCAAGCAGCCGAAAAGGGATACAAGAAGCTGATGGAAAGTTTATCGACGTTAGAGAAATTACAATCTTCCAACAGCCCGTCAATAGAGATCGGCGACTTGGAGGAGAAGTGCTACGACGCGATGAACGACGACTTCAACAGCCCGGTACTGATTGCCCACCTGTTCGACGCGGTGAGAATGATTAACTCGGTTAACGATAAAAAAGAGACCATCAGCGCGACAGATATCGAAACGCTCAAACGTGTGATGCATACCTTCGTGTTCGACGTGCTGGGATTGGTGGACGAAACAAAGACAACCGGTGGAAGCGATGTGATTGAAGGGTTGATGAAATTGATCCTCGACATTCGACGCTCTGCTCGCGAAAACAAGGATTGGGCCACTTCCGACAAAATACGGGATGAACTGAAAGAGGCGGGAGTGGAAATCAAGGACACCAAAGAAGGGGTTGAATGGAGACTGTAGTCTCGCGAAACCAGCCGCCACGTGCAGTTATATTGCAGATGATAGCCTAATAAAAAAATAAAAATATCATAAATCGATTTCTTAACGAGATTGCAATTAAGGATATGACAGAGAAACGAGTAACGTTCGCGTCTAAAATAGGGATTGTCGCCGCCGCGGCGGGATCGGCCGTGGGTTTAGGGAATATCTGGCGGTTCCCGAGCCAGACCGCGGATGGAGGGGGAGCTATCTTTATCCTCATCTATATCGCCTGCATCCTGTTTTTTGGTATTCCACTCATGATGAGCGAATTCATGGTGGGACGGGCTGCTCGTGCCAACACCGCAGGTGCCTTCCAGAAGCTTGCACCCGGCACCCCTTGGAAATGGGTGGGTAGGTTAGGCGTGCTTACCGGTTTCGTGATCATGGGGTTCTACATGGTGGTGAGTGGATGGACGCTCGACTATTTTTTTCAATCTCTTTCGGGAAGCTTACATAAAGTGGACAACCTTTCAGCCCATTTCGATGCCCTTCAAGCCAATCCAGTGCGACAGATAGCCTGGATGATCCCCTTTGTGTTCCTCTCCGTTTTTTTCATTGTATCCGGCGTAAAAAAAGGGATCGAACGGTCGGCTAAAATATTCATGCCGTTGCTGTTTCTGCTTTTGATCGTCTTAGCCATTCGGTCCATCACGTTGGAAGGTGCCATCAGGGGCTTAAGCTTTCTTTTCCGGCCCGACCTGAGCCACGTGAAATCAACGGTTTTTCTTGACGCGATGGGGCAGGCCTTCTTCTCATTGTCACTTGGCATGGGCTGTATGATCACGTACGGTTCTTATTTCAACAATAACACCGACTTGGCTAAAACTTCGATTCAGGTCTCTACCCTCGACACGCTGGTAGCCATCCTCGCCGGGGTGGTGATCTTTCCCTCGGCCTTCGCGCTGACGGCAAATCCCGAGACCATTGTCAACGAGCTCGTGGCGGGAGGGCCCGGCTTGCTGTTTATCACCCTGCCTGAACTATTCAACCAGATGCCGCTCTCGATGGTGTGGTCGGCCCTCTTCTTCTGCCTGTTGGCCCTTGCCGCGCTAACCTCCACCATTTCGTTGATGGAGGTAGTCACGGTTTACCTCCACGAGGAGTACCGCGTATCTCGGCTGAAAGGCACATTGCTGGTTTCAGCCGGTGTTATCATCCTTGGTATCATCTCGTCCTACTCTTCCCTCTTTTTTAACGTGTTGGACGTGGCATCAGCAAAATTCATGTTGCCCATCGGGGGATTCTTCATCTGCCTCTTCATGGGGTGGAGGCTCAAAAAAAACCTGATACTGTTACAGTTAACGAACAACGGGGAGTTGCCCGCGCGTGCAAAACTGCTCAATGGCTACCTTTTCCTATTGCGTTACGTGATTCCGATCGCTATTTTGAGTATTTTTGTATACGGCATCGTCGGGTAATAAATTACGCGTGATTATAGAAACGACGGGGCAGTCGGAAAAATATTTAAATGAATATAAACAACGTAAAACCTGAACGATACAGCTGTACCTTCGGTTTAAAGTACTATTTTTGTAAGAAGTTAAGATAAAAGCGCTTTATGCAAGTTCAATACACGATTTCACCACCCGACGGGATTCGGGCTACTATAGATTTGCCGGCCTCGAAGAGTATGAGCAACAGGGCTCTCATTCTCAACACGCTCAGCTTAAGCTCCTACCCTATAAAAAATCTCGCCGACTGCGAGGACACGCAGGTTTTAATTGACGCTTTCAATTCAAATTCAAACGTTTTTGACGTGAAAGCCGCCGGTACAGCCATGCGATTTCTTACCGCATTTTTGGCAGGCATGGAAGGTGAATGGATCATTAAAGGCTCGAAACGGATGCACGAACGACCGATTCATCCGCTCGTTGAGACACTTGTGGCACTGGGCGCGAAAATAGATTACCTCGAGAAAGAGGGTTTTCCTCCGTTAAAAATTCAGGGAAGGAAACTTAAAGGGGGCGAAGTATACTTGGCGGGAAACATCAGTTCGCAATTTATCTCTGCCCTCCTAATGGTGGCCCCGCTCATGGAAAAGGGGTTAATCATGCACATCGAGAAGGAGATTGTGTCGAAACCATACATCAACCTCACGATAAGCATGATGGAGCAATCAGGGGTGCATGCAAAATGGAAAAATAACGACATCACCATTCAACCTCAAACATATAAGCCTATCCAGCATGTTGTTGAGGCGGACTGGACGGCGGCCTCCTATTGGTACGAAATGGTATCGTTACTCCCCGGCTCAGAGATGCACCTCAAGGGGTTGAAAAAAACAAGCCTCCAAGGCGACTCGAATGTCACCTCGCTTTTCACCGATTTAGGGGTAAGCACCGAGTTTGTTGAAGATGGCATCGTTATTCGAAATACAAAGAGAAAGGCGAAAAAATTCTTTCATGATTTCGTGAATGAGCCCGATCTTGCTCAAACATTTGCAGCTACTTGTTGTTTTTTAGGTGTACCCTTCCTGTTCTCGGGTATTCAAAGTTTAAAAATCAAAGAAACGGATCGGGTGCAGGCACTTATAAACGAACTTGAAAAGTTAGGCTTCGTTTTGAAAGAAAATGAGATTGGCATGTTAGAATGGGACGGGACACGGTGCCCCGTGGAGGGTGAGCCCGCGATTGACACGTACGACGATCATCGGATGGCCATGTCGTTAGCACCCGGGGCAATCGCGCTGGGTTCATTACGAATGAACGACCCACATGTAGTTTCCAAATCGTATCCCAATTTTTGGAGGGATATTGAAAATGTAGGATTTAAAATCAAAAGGAATTAGGTAAAGGAGTAGATTATGCAAAGTATATATTTATTTATCGGCATCGTTGCCTTTTTTATTATCGCACTTGTGGTATCTAATTATATTCAACGAAAAAAAGGCAATACGCGGGAGCGTGAAGCTACACCTCCTTCCATCGACCTGAGTGGGGGCGGGTGTTGCGGTGCACACGAGATTTGTGAAAAGGATAGCCTCATTGCCGCGTTTGAAAAGGAACCGGAATATTTCGACGATGAGGAGTTGGACAAATACTCACATCGTGACTCGTCTGCCTATGCCGAAAAAGAGGTAGAGGAATTTCGTGATGTATTTTACTCGGTGTTAGACGAAGAAAAACCACGCTGGGTAAGAAGCCTACAAATGAGAGACATACCGGTACCGGACCAGCTAAAGGATGAAGTTCTGATGTTCGTGAACGAATTGAGGACTCACAAAATGCATGCCTGATCGGGCAAGAATAGATGGATCTACCCGAGTTACTACAGTACGCGTTTTTCCGAAACGCCCTCGTGGGCAGTCTTTTCGCGAGCATTGCTTGCGGAATTATTGGTACGTATGTCGTATCAAGACGCTTGGTGTTCATCAGCGGTGGCATCACGCACGCCTCTTTCGGGGGGTTAGGGATAGGTTTCTATTTTGGCCTATCCCCGATTCTTTCGGCCATGGTTTTTTCGGTATTCTCTGCTTTTGGGATCCAGTGGCTCTCCAGCAAACAGGGCGTACGAGAGGACTCTGCCATCGCGGTATTCTGGTCGCTCGGTATGGCCATAGGCATCGTGCTGACTTTTCTTTCTCCTGGCTACGCGCCCAACCTGTCGGAGTACCTTTTTGGTAATATCCTCACCATTACCCGGGGCGATATCGTGGCACTTGCCATCTTGTCGCTCGTCGTCCTTCTCTTTTTTATCTTTTTTTATCACGCGATCGTCTCGGTGTCGTTCGATACCGAATTCGCGCGTACACGTCGCGTGCCCACTCAATTTATCGAGTACGCGATGATGCTCTTTATTGCCGTTACCATCGTACTAAGCATCCGGTTGGTGGGCATCGTCCTACTGATGTCGCTCATCACTGTACCCCAGATGACGGCCAACCTGTTTACCGTGAACTACTCCAAGATTATTTCGCTTTCCATCCTCTTTAGTTTCGTGGGATGCGTGGCGGGTCTTCTGCTTTCCTACTACCTGAACGTCCCTTCGGGCGCGTTCATTATATTCGTGCTAATCGTGATGTTCTTTATTGCTAAAGCCGTTAAGGGAATAAAGACTTTCTCCTTAACACCCTCGAATTCAAAATAAATGGATTCACCAGTGGCCACGAACGGATGAAGGCACTTCCGCTGCTTTTACTTGTTTACTGGCAAGGCAATAAAACCGTAGTTTTCGAGTTATATAGGGGAAAACAACAACCCAAACAACTCGTTAATGCGCACCGCGAAACATATCACGCTGATCTTCCTCGGGTGGGTAGGCCTCATGCTCTGCACGGGATGCTCTACCCATAGGAATACTCGCGCGAACCGGGCGTACCATGAGCTTACCACGCGGTACAACGTATATTATAACGCGGAAAAGGCCTATCACGATATTTTGGACGAACAGCTTAAATATTTTCAGGACGACTTTTCGCGCTTACTCCCTTTTTACCCTCCCTTATTGGGACACCTTACCCTTCCGGACATGGTGAAAAAAAGTGCCGGCGGGCCGTTTGATCCGGTGATCGAGAAAATGGAAAAGGCCATACGGGAACACTCCATATCGGCAAAACCTCGACGGGATCCCACCCAACCTCAGTCGCCCGAATACCGGCAATGGCTCCAGCAAAACGAGTTTAACCCGTTTATCCACCACGCGTGGCTATTGATGGGGAAAGCCCACGTGCAAAATGGCAATCACGCGAAAGCACTGGCCATATTTAATGAAACGGTCCGACTATTCGGTCCCGAAAGCGACGCGGCCATTGAAGCCCACCTTTGGATAGCAAGATGCTATATCGATATGGACAGAATGTTGGAAGCAGAACAAGCACTTTACGCGTTGAAAAATATGCACCTTCCTGTCCACCTGAACGATATTTTTTCAGAAATCTACACCTATTACCTTATCCAGGAAGCCAATTATTCTGATGCTATTCCGCACCTGAAGCGATCCATCGATGCAGAGAAACGATCCAAAATGAAAAATAGGTGGCAATTTCTACTGGCACAACTTTATATCTTGGAGAGCCAACCGAAAATGGCTCACGACACGTTCAACAGCTTGAAAGGGCTGGCCACTCCTCGTGAATTCGTGCGGAATGCTACCGCTTACCAGAATGTACTGGAAAGCAATATCGACTCATTGGTCGTGCAGATCCGCAACACTCGGTTACTCGCCGACCGCGCTCATCCCTCTCTTGACACGATGGTTCCAATGAAACATTCGTCAACAGGAGACACTAAGGACTCCCCATTTAGCATGGGACGAGCCCTCGACAACGGGGAGCCATCCGACTCATTACTTCCTGAAAATCACTGGAACTTTTTCCGTGACCGTTGGATACGTTCCAATCGCTTCCACCATGCAGCCCACCACGGCAGGGGCTACAAAAGCGAGCCACCGGTGTTCAGCGAAAAAAGGGATACCACCCACCTTCTCATGCTACTGGCAGAGCAACAGGAAATGGAAAAAGAGCCGCTCCTTTTCGCGACTGCACTGTTTAATTTCGAGCAATATCAACTTCGTACCTTTGAACTTGCTTTTACACCGCTAATGGAAGCCGACGTGCTCACCGTGCAACCGTTCCGTTCGTACGAAGAGGCAAATCGATACGTGCACTTGTTAAGAAAAGACTCTCTCTTCTTAAAGAATCTTCCTCATCGCGTTGTTCCCATCGTTATATCGGAAGAGAATTGGCACATACTACAGGGCGGGGTTCCCTTGGAAGAGTTTTACGCGTTCATGGATACGTCATTGTACGAAATAGGGGTTCCGAAGCGGATGGGTTTCCAGCAGGAGTTAATGGAAGATTTGGCAGATGAAATTCCTGTGCCTACAATTTCTTTGAAAAAAGAATCCGAGAAACTCGAAAAGATTGTACCTTTGAAAACAGCC
>JAAYTC010000333.1 GCA_012518155.1 Bacteroidales bacterium
CGGTGGTCCGAGCCCTATTTACCTGCACCCTCTTTTGGTCGAAAAACCAACGGCCCGCCCGTGTCGGCTTCAGCGAATACTCGCCGTACGGCACTCGAGAGTAGCGCACTTTCCCCTCCTCGTCCGAGATAAACACCTTCTCATCGAGGTTCAATAGGTACCCGTCCGCCGGTTTATCCCCCTCGTCGTACTTCCCGTTCGCGTTGTGATCGTAATATACGCGTGCCGTGATATTACTCTTCTTTCCACTGGAAGGGCGTGCCTTGCTAAAATTCCACGTCACTCCCACTTGAACGTTAAAAATATTGCTCGTGTTCATAAACCGGTATTGGTACCAGTAAGCGTTCAGGAAAAGCCCCAAGTTCTCTCTCGGGAAATAGTTTGCCGTGAGGTTCACCGACGGTACGTTTCCTTGATAGGTATCGCGTGTAAAATTCATGCTCGAGGAGAGCGACACTTCTTTCGATAGATCCTTATTGATCGAAGCGGAGGATGTAAAGCGATAAAAATCACGATCCTGCTGACTGCTCATCATGTACTCGTAAAGATAAAACGATCCTTTTTGGTACGACACATTCGCCGTGAGCCACTGGTAGGAGTAGTTAAGAGAGCCCTTTGATTGCGTGGGGCGGTCGTTGCCTATTGGATCAGCAAAAAAACCTCCTTCCAAGGTGCCGAAGAGGGAGTGCTTCGCGTTGGAGCTTTGCCATCGCCATTGCCCTCCCAGTCGGTGTGAATTCATTCGCAGTTTCTCCGATCCCGCGGGACCTTCGTCAAGATACATCGAATAAGAGGAGGAAGCCTCCCCTCTGTGACTGTAGTTGATTGACGTAGAAAATCGCCCCCATCTCGGCAAAGAGAGTGCCGCGTTAACGTGGCTGTTTTCGGATTCATAGGAGTAGTTGTACGCGTACGATTTGGGTGCCGTGCGGTTATACCCGATGCTTCCGCTGAGATTCAGGTCGTCTTTTATCCTTTTGACGATTCCTTGAGTGAAAGAAACCGTCCCTTTTCGGTTTCCCGGAAAGTACGCGTCACTAAAATACCCTGCCCCGTTCAGTGTAATGCCCGAGGGAAGGTCGCCCCGGTACCTCACTTCAGCCGCGCCCGTTAATTTATCCCCCGCGACATCCTCGTGCCGGCTCGCCGCACCGTGTCCCTCCAGTTCTACCTCCCAGCTCTTCCCCAGCAACTTTCGCCATTGCAAGCTCCCCACGTTATAGACAGCCTTCTCGTATGGATTCTTCTGGTACACGTAGGTCGCCCTTGCCCCTGCTCCCTATTGTTGACGCCCAGCTCACCCTGCGCGTAGAAAGAGTAGAAGTCGGTGAACCAGGGACGAGAATCCACCAGGTTGAAATTCTGGTCCACCGCACCGACGGTAAGCCGTTTGCTCTTGCTCTTGTCAGAAAACATCGCCTTGGCACCGCGACCGTACAGAGACAATTCCGTCTGCTCGCTCACGCTCCCCACGGTAAATTCATTCTCGTGCAACTTGTACATCAGCGAGGTGTTGGTCACCATGGGGATGTTCGACGAACTATATTTGTAGATATTCCCCTTCAGGTGCAAGTACCCCGCGGGCAGGTCCAAGTAGGCCCCACCCTGAAGTTGCATCATGCTCGAAGCCTGGTTGTATTGCCGATAGCTCAGCGTAACCGAGTTATCGGTTGACCCCTGACTGATAAAAGGAGAACCCGCGGGATGAATATCGACAAAGCTTCGATTGGAAAAAACATTTTGTACCGTGACGGTCCGGTTACCGAAAATGGTCTTCTCCTTCCCTCTCATGGCCGTCACGTGAACAGGAAATTGCACGGAAGAAAGCAAGTTAGCACTCGCCGGAAAGCTGTGCATGAACTGTTGTTGCTCCATGGGATCGAGCTCCGCCGTGACCTCGGTAAACGCGGGCGCTCCTTGCAGGTTGGGGACATTAAAAACCAAGGCAATCTCCTCACGGATATTCCCCCTGTTGGTCACCGTGACGGTAACCCTTACCGAGTCCCTTGGATCGAGCAACATCACCGGTGCCTCGTCGGAGTGCAGGAACAACTGTTCCCGCTGCTCGATTTCGATAAAAGCCTCTCGCTCCATTACCGGCGATCTCGTCTCATCAAGAATAGAATAACACACTCTTTTTCGCCCCGCGCCTACCTCCTTTCCCACGACAAGGCGGAACGGCACGAAGGTGCTGTCGCCGGGAGCAAGCGTTATCGGCGACATCTCGCTGGAAAGAGAACGAATATCGGTAGGCAGGTCAAGTTTTACCGCTCCATTAAAAGATACATCCGTTGAGTTGATTATTTTCAGAACATGGCTAACAATCTGTTCGTTGATCCGCGATACACGAATATCTACTCGGAGAGGCTCCGTTGAAGCTGCCTGTCCCTTCATGCTCTCGATGGAGAAAAGGGTCATAGCCACCATCCATAGGATACAGACCGTTTTTCTTTTGCAGCGCATTTCCTATTTAGGGGAGATTTCGTACATGAGCGACGTCGAATAATGATCCGAACGAAAATTAAACAACCGCCTATCGTTCGCCTCCGTAGAATAGATGATATCAAAACCTCGCGACACCCCGTCGGTCGACGC
>JAAYTC010000334.1 GCA_012518155.1 Bacteroidales bacterium
AACGGCATCCTGAACCTCTTTTTATTGGACGGAAATACTTCTTTATTGGAGAACATGGTAGCCGTAAATCTATTGCGTAAATACGGGCGAAATGACTCCGTTTATTTCTATAATCAACGTATTGAAGTGGACTTCTATATTCCCGATGATTACACGGCGATTCAGGTTTGTTACAATCTTGACAATAGCGATGGTACATTTGACCGGGAAGTAAAAGCCTTGCTTAAAATAACCGAAGTATTGGATTGCAAGAACCTGCTGATAATTACCCGTGATACGGAGCGAGTGGTAGAAATGAACGGTAAAACGATTGAAGTCATTCCGGTATGGAAATGGCTGTTAAGTTTGTAATAAGCTAATACCTTCGGTCGCGCATGGTGACCGATGAGGGGGTGGAAGAGGTCCTCGCGGGTCGGCGACGGTCACGACGGGTGACGGGTGGTTCCGCAGGGATCAGTCGTTTCTGTTGATTCTGGATGCCGCGTTCAAAATCGATCAACTCCTGCTCGATGCGCTCTTGCTCGGCCTTCATCTCTTCGGGGGTGGAGGTGTACTGCGATATGGCCAGGTTCCTTGGATTTTGCGCCTTGTAGATTTCACCGTCGTACTTCCTCAGCCGGAAGAAGTCGTCCACGGTGCCGTTCATGCTGTTGTTGAGGGAGGAGCCCATCACCGGCATTTGCCGAGCATAAGGCTCCAATTCACGGTACGGAATCCAGAAGAGGGGGTAGCGGGTGGCTTCGGCGGCGTAATCGTCCCGGCGATGGAGCACCGGGCAGAGGGAGAGGGGGCGCACGACGAAGGTGGAGGAGGGAGAGTCGAAGTAGTAGGCTTCCTTCACGAAGTAGCCCAACACCTCGTTGCCCGGGATGTCGGCGTCGTCCACCGTGATCGTCCCATCCACTGTTTCATGATAAATATCGAACCGGTCCAAGAGGTCTTGAAAGCCGATCCGGTACTCGTCGGTAAACCGTTCCTGACCATCCAGGTACTCGTACGCGGCGATGGCGTCGTCTTGAAGCAACCGGAACAGCATGGAAAAGAGGGACGATTGCCCGTCGATCGGGGTGACGGGATAATAGAGCGAAGCATTGGCTTCCTTGGTCAGGTCGAGGTACCGGTAGATGACGCGGGACCATTTCGCGTTTTCAACCCCTTCGTCCCCGTTCGAATTCCCTTGGAGCGAACGAACGGCCGAAGCGGTTTGCTGTTGGCGCGCTTCCTGTTGGCGACGCTGTTCGATCCGCTCCCTCGCTGTCTCTTGAGAGAATAGGGGAGCAATCCCGACCAATATTAGCATAAATATAATTATTTGTTTTGCATGCATTTTTTTGAAATTTTGAGTCTGAATCCTTATTGTCACCTCTTGTCTCTTACGTCCTGCGTCTTGTCTCTTGTATCTACCATCCCCCCGATTACTGTACCCTGATCTCCATCACCGCAACCTCCCGTTCCGTCCCATCCGGACCGGCGGCCCGCACGCCCGAGATATAGAAGTAACTTCCCCTCGAGAGGCGACGGATTTGTTCTTTCTGCCTGCCGGAGAATCGGGCACCATCGGATACTTCGGGAATGGCGTTGCCCATGGAGTCGAAGAAGACGGTGCGAAAGCTTCTTACCTGGAAAGGGACGTGGAGGATGCCGTCGTCGATGGCCGCCTCGATGCCTTGGCTGTTCATCAAGATGGCCTTCGATAGAGCTCCACCTTTAAATTGCACCGGGCGGCCGTTGGCATCGGTGTATTCGATAAAGGGGGTGGGGTCGGGCAGCGGGCGTACCCTGAACTCTTGCACGGCCATACGACGTGCCGTTCCATCGGC
>JAAYTC010000335.1 GCA_012518155.1 Bacteroidales bacterium
CGTCGGGGTGGCGGGATTCGAACTCGCGACCCCCTGCTCCCAAAGCAGGTACACTAACCGGACTGTGCTACACCCCGAAAATTTTTTCCATAACTTTCAAAAAACACTTGTACCCCTGCTCCTGATGTAGGTCTCACGGCTTTCAAGAGTGATTTTGAAAAGTGGATGCAAAAATACAACTAATTTCGGACAATCTCAAAACTTTCCCCTTGAATTTTAACAAACCGTGAAGAACGTGCTTGTAAACAGATCATTTTAAATACTTCACGCTTCAATTATTGCAATTTATACAGCAATTTGCCTATTTTTGTAAAAGCAGTTCTATACATCACTTTCGAAAAGATATGCTTACAAAATTTGCTTAGAAGAAAAGAAACCGTATGCCAAACACGAGAAAAACGAAGAAAATAAGATGAAAAACGAAAAGCAAAATCAGTTATTTAACCGTCGTGACTTCCTTAAAATCGCAGGAATAAGCACGGGTGCCAGTATTCTGGGAACTCCTCATGTTTATAGCAGAAATCAAACGCCACCATCAAGGCCTAACATTCAGGGATTCGAAGATACCGGCACCACACCCTCTTACGAAAAGATATGGACGCCAGTTTCGGATCGAAAGGTTCGAGTAGGCTTAATTGGCTATGGCGTTTGCCGTTTTGCCGCCGATTTTAGTTTTCAAGACCATCCCAATGTTGAAGTGGCTGCCGTGAGCGACCTAATCCCGGAGCGTTGCGCGGAACTGGCCCGGGTAACACGCTGCAACAAAACCTACCCATCGCTCGAGGAGTTGATCAAAGACAACACCATCGAGGCCGTGTTTATAGCCACCGATGCACCGAGCCACGCTCAGCATAGCATCGATGCGCTAAATCATGGCAAGCATGTTGCCTGCGCGGTACCGGCGGTATTTGGCTCCGTGGAAGACGCGTACAGGTTGTTCGAAACAGTGAAACGAACCGGCCTAAAATACATGATGTTCGAGACATCCATGTTTCGAGAAAATCTGTATGCCATGCGTCAACTGTTTAACGCGGGGTGTTTCGGTAGAATATCTTATGCCGAGGGAGAATACTGGCACTATTCTGAAAAAGGGATCGACTCCTTCAAGAATTGGCGTCACGGGATGCCACCGCAATGGTATCCAACACATTCCGATGCCTATTACATAGGGGTTACTAACGGTACCTTCGCGGAGGTATCTTGCATGGGCATTACCAGTGCTATGGAAAGATATCAACCTGAAAACAACATTTATAAAAATCCTTTTTCTACTCAAATATCACTATATCGCACCAGCGAGGGGGGAAGCGCAAGGATGGGTAGAAGCTCCGATACGATGGGGCACGGGTATGGTTCAGAAACAGGAAGAGTACGCGGCACGAAGGGTTCCTACTACGATAAATATGAAGGAGTTGACGATCAACTCCCCGATACGAGCCGCCCCCCTCTCCCACCGGGAGTAAAAGCCGGGGGACATGGAGGGTCGCACGGGCATCTAACCGAAGAATTTGTACGGGCGATCCTAGAAGACCGCACGCCTCTCGTGGATGTTGCCATGTCGCTCAACATGACCGTGGGTGGAATCGTAGCGCATCAATCTGCCCTGAAAGATGGTGAATTGATGAAAATTCCCAGGTTTAAACTTTAACGCTGACGGTGGATGTCGATTGTTTACCATAACGAAAAGCCTATTTTTAACGAACATCATTCAATTCACGCGATAAATTCGTACTTTTGTACTTGAATTATAGAATAAAACGAGGCTAGGCCATCTTCGTTCACTTTGTTGAGCGGAATTAATCGATAGAAATCTCTTATGTACAGAAGCAAAACATGCGGCGAACTTCGCCTGTCGGACGTGAACACCGTGGTAACTTTAAGCGGTTGGGTATCCAAAATTCGCAAAATGGGAGGGATGACCTTTATCGATCTGCGTGATCGATACGGCATCACTCAATTATCCTTTAATCAAGAGGTTAACCACGATCTTTGCGAACAAGCAAACAAGCTGGGCCGTGAGTGGGTGGTTCAAGTCGCTGGCACCGTCAAAGAGCGAAGCAGCAAGAACACGCATATTCCCACGGGCGAGGTAGAAATCATAGCCGAAAAACTCACCGTGCTTAACGCCTCCAAAACTCCCCCGTTTACCATCGAA
>JAAYTC010000336.1 GCA_012518155.1 Bacteroidales bacterium
CTCTTTTGCAGCGT
Source organism: Bacteroidales bacterium (assembly GCA_012518155.1). Classification (GTDB taxonomy): domain Bacteria; phylum Bacteroidota; class Bacteroidia; order Bacteroidales; family Dysgonomonadaceae; genus Proteiniphilum. Next base: position 15 of record JAAYTC010000336.1, read on the forward strand.
GGAATCCACTTTGCAATCCTCCACGGTGAGGTGCACCTTTCGAAGGTAGGTCTGCTCCGCGATATTTTTAAATACCATTCCTGCCATTCCGCCCCCCGAAGGCACCCCCTTCGGTTTCCGCAATCCCACGTAGATGGTGTACATGGGTTCTTCCGCGGGAAAATAGCCACAGAAAGAGACAAAATAGTTATTCGCGTAACTACCGCCTGCCGCGATTTGCGCGGTTCCGGTTTTGCCGGCTACATCAAAATAATCGGAGGCGACCACCCGTGCGGTACCGTTCTCCACGACCCCTCGTAGCATCTCATGTATTTGTTCCCGGGTGCTTTCTTTCGACATTTTCGGATTCACGACCTCGGCTTGAACCTCTTTTACTATTTTACCGTCGTTCACGAACTGTTTAGCTATAAAAGGCTTTATCATTTTCCCCCCGTTGGCGATACCGTTGTAGAACATCAACATATAAATGGGAGGCAATTGCGACTCATACCCAAAGGACATCCACGGCAGGGTAGTTCGGGACCAGTAATTATCTTTATCATCGGGAAAGCGGATCGATGATGTGCCTTCAATCCCGCTCAGGGGGACATCCCAAGAGAGCTGTTTACGAAGTCCTATACGATCAATCCCCTCCACGAATTTGGTTGGGTTCTCTTCGTAACCTTTCAGCACCATCTTGCTCATCACGATATTCGACGACACCTCCATCCCCTCCTTTATGGTCATATATCCTCGATCTTGTCCCCGACGCCAATAATGGTCTCTTACCCAGCGCCGGTTGTATTGATAAAGCCCATTGCCCACGTGAAACGAATCGGTGGGTGTAACCACCCCGTCATCAAGTGCCACCATCACCGAGATGGTCTTGAACGTCGATCCCGGCTCATTCATGTAAGAAAAAGCGTTGGGGTTCCCTTCGGCATAGTTGCCATTACTCATACGATCGAGATTCACGATGCCCTTAATTTCTCCGCTTTTCACCTCCATGATGATGGCTGTTCCCGATTCCGCTTCGGTTTCGATTAGCTTTTCGCGTAATGCACGTTCAGTAATATCCTGTATTTCGGCGTCGATAGTAGTCACGATATCCCATCCCTCTTTAGCGGGAGTTTCCACCACGTCCATCCATTTACCTTGTATTTTTTGTCGAAATTTCACCCCGGGCACCCCCCTCAAAAGGGAGTCGTACTTCAACTCCAGGCCGCTTGCCCCCCCTTTGTCTAAATCCTTGTAGACGCTACCCACGGTACGGTTAGCGAGATTGCCAAACGGCTTCTTTCGGGCGTTCCGTTCCTCCGCGATCAATCCACTGCGATTGGAGCGTTGATTCCAAAACGGGAAAGTACGTATCTCCTTCAAGTCGACGTACGAAATATCGTTCCGCAGTATCTTCACGTACCGAGATCGAAGCGACACCCTTTTCTCGATTCCCCTCGCTTCGTTATCCCGAATCTGGTGCTCTTCCTTCTCGCGCATGTTCCACCCGTTCATGATCACGTTTTTGTATTGCAATGCACTACGATCAGGAAATTTTCGGGCAAGCTCTTTCGAAAGATCATCTACGTACTTAACAAGTGTATCTTTCACCATTCCATCCGCCCAAAAATCCATGTATATACTATATAACGGTTCCGTGGTGGCGAGCAGTTTCCCGTCGTACGTGTAAATATTTCCCCTTTTGGGCAAAATTACCCGATCGCGTATCACTGTTTCCTTCTCACCTACCTCCCGCCATTTTTTTCCTTCCAATGTAAAGACAATCTTACCGGCAGAAAAGACAATCATGACAGCAAACATCAACAGCCCGGTCACGATTAGTCCATACCTGGCTAAGATTACTTTCCTTTTTTTCTGTTTACTCATCTTCTCTTCTTGCAATGCAAACTCACGCTACACCTACTCACTTGCCAATGTGGTAAACGGGTTCATTGGTAACCTTTAGTTCGAGGCCCGCTTCCTGTACCCTTCGCTCTATTTCGCCTTGTCGGCTGGCTTCGGTTAAGCTCGACGAAATCGTTAACGACTCGTATTTCGCGTCCCTCAGCACCTGTTGCAGTCGTTCGATCTCCGACATCCTCTCCAGCACGGTATAGCGATGACTGATAAACAGGATCATGATTAATACCGACGCGAGGATAAATCGCATGTTTTTGAGGAAGAAATTCTCAGTGAGAACACTTCCTCCAAAAACATGCACAAACGATTTACGTATGTTATCGAACTTAAATTTCATTTTTTTCATAACAAAGAGCCAAGCATCAAAAACCAATATGCATTGATTTTTCGATTGGCATTATCACATGAGTCATATCGACTTTTTATTTATTTTCTCAGCAATTCGCAATTTCGCGCTTCTCGAGCGCGGGTTCGAACGCTGCTCTTCTTCGGAGGGCACAATCACCTTCCGGTTGATCAACGTGAAAGGGGTCTCCACGTTTCCATAAAAATCCTTTACCAGCTCTCCCTCGAAATTACCGCTACGAAAAAAGTTCTTCACTAAGCGGTCTTCCAAAGAGTGATACGAAATCACACTCATTCGTCCCCCCGGCTTCAACCACATCAATGCCTGCTCCAGCATTTCTGTTAACGCACCCATCTCGTCATTCACCTCAATTCGAAGTGCTTGAAAAGCTTGTGCCAAGATCTTTTTCTCCCGGTCTCGTCGAGTGAACGGCTCTAGAATCGCGAGAAGATGGCTCGTTGTTTCGATTTTACGCTCTTGCCGGAACGCCAGTACCGCGGCGGTAATCCCGCGCGCATTCGCAAGCTCTCCATATTTGGAA
>JAAYTC010000337.1 GCA_012518155.1 Bacteroidales bacterium
AACAGCACCGTGACGATCGGCAGCACCATAAACTTCCACCGGTTGTTGAGGCACCAGCGCAAGATCTGTTCGTAATAGATCACCAGCGACCACAAGAGCCCTAGGATCACGGTGATAATCAGGATTACGAACAAGAGGTTTCCGGTGACGCTCACTTGCGTGCCCATCGGGAGCCACTCCACGGTGAGCAGGTAGAGCACGGCCGCGATCGCGATGCCTATATTAATAAAGAAGGGAACGCGACGGTTCTCCCACCGGTCGGCAAGCAGGTTGTTGAGGGCGAAAAGTACGAAGGCCAGGTAGAGAAAACGTCCCGTGTAAATAGTCAGTCCCACCCCCGCGATAGCCAGGACGATGTTGCTCGCGTCGCGCACCCGCTTCGAACTGGTTTTCACCGAGAGTATATAGTAAGCCAGCGTGGGGATCACGGCCAGGCCCAGCACGAAGGCGGCGATCAGCGCGTAGGTTTTGGTATACGCGAGGGGGCTAAACAGCTTGCCCTCTTGGGCTTCCAAGAAGAATACCGGGAGGAAGCTGACCACCGTGGTAAGGGCGGCGGTGAAGATGGGGCGGGACACCTCGCTCACGCTTCGCTTGATCAGTCCGATAAAAGCTTCCCCCTTTCGCTTGTCCCTGTTCTCCTCCATCTCCATATGGCGGATGATGTTCTCCACGAAGACCACCCCGATGTCGATCATCAGGCCGATGGCGATGGCGATGCCCGAGAGTGCCACGATGTTGGCGTCCACTCCCGTGTAGCGCATGATGATGAAGGTGAGCAGCACCCCCACCGGCAGGATGCTGGAGATGATGACCGAGGCCCGCAGGTTAAGCACGATCACGATCACCACGATGATGGTGATAAGGATCTCCAGCTTGAGGGCCGACTCCAATGTGCCGATGGTCTCTTGGATAAGACCGGTGCGGTCGTAGAACGGGACTACCGTCACCTTAGATACGGTGCCGTCGGCCAGCGTCTTTTGCGGCAATCCCGCGTCCATTTCGGCGATCTTCTCCTTCACGTTGTTAATAACTTCCAGCGGGTTGGAACCGTAGCGGGCGACAACCACCCCGCCGACCGCCTCCACGCCCTCTTTATCGAGTCCCCCGCGCCTCGTGGCCGGGCCCAGGGTAACGAACGCTACCTCCTTGATGGTGATAGGAACCCCGTCGCGTACGGTGACGACCGCATCCTCCAGGTCGGCCACGCTTTTAATGTAGCCCAGTCCCCTCACCAGGTACTCCGCCTTGTTGATCTCTACCGTCTCCGCCCCGATGTCGAGGTTGCTCTTCTGCACGGCGTGCATCACGTCCATGATGGAAAGGTTGTATGCCCGCAAGGCGTTGGGATTCACCTCCACTTGGTACTCCTTCACGAAGCCGCCCACGGAGCCCACCTCGGCCACCCCGTCGGCCGAAGAGAGGGTGTATTTTACTTGAAAATCTTGTATGGAGCGCAGTTCCACCGGATCCCAACCACCGGTCGGCTCACCGGTCGCCGGGTTACGTCCCTCCAGCGTGTACCAGTATATCTGCCCCAGTGCCGTGGCGTCGGGGCCCAAGCTGGGCTGCACCCCATCGGGCAACGTACCCGAAGGCAATGAGTTCAGTTTCTCCAAGATGCGGGAACGACTCCAGTAGAACTCCACGTTATCTTCGAAGATGATGTAGATAAAGCTCATGCCGAACATGGAGCTGCTGCGGATGGTTCTCACCCCCGGGATGCCCAGCAGCGATGTGGTGAGCGGGTAGGTGATCTGCTCCTGTATATCTTTGGGTGAGCGGCCCATCCACTCCGTGGCGACGATCTGTTGATTCTCGCCGATATCGGGGATGGCGTCCACCGGCACCGGGTCACGAGGGAACAGGCTATACCAGTTAAACGGTGCCGTGGCTATTCCCCATACAATAATCGCGATCAACAGGATGATGGTAATCACCCTGTTATCCAGAAAATAGTTGATGATTTTGTTCATCGTAAAATAAAAATTTATGGATGTAATTCAGTATATAAAATGTGTGCTCGACTCGCGCATGTACTTAGCTTGTAGATGTGTCAGCCTTGTGCATGAGCTTGGTTTGTTTGCCTTGGTCCGCGCATCCAAAACTTCTGCCTGGAAATCGGCAGTGCCTCCTATGACTAATAAAGTGAAGAATACCTTCTGTAACATAACAGAAAAGCTCAATAAGAGTTTATGGAAATCGGCACAAGTCGAAGTACCCGATCGGAACGAACGGGTTTTATAGGGTATTAAATTCGGTAGATGCAGATATAAGTAAGGATGTCTATATCTTTCATAAAGAGCCCTTCCGGTGGAAAGAGTTGCACGGAAGAGGGATCAACGGCGTCCAGCACCGATGGTTTTAAACTGTTTGTATTTGCAAATAGGGGTATCCCGTCTTCCACTGGATTAGAGAGGATTCGTAGCACGAACGAACCCGCATTATTTCTGTATTCGTCGGTCGCAAGTTCCAGTGCGGTATTATCACAGCAACTACCCCATGCTGAAGTCAGCGTTTGATGTGAGATAGGAGAAGCTTCAGAATTATCAGAATGACAGCAAGAAAAATTGGAAGAATCTTCTTGGTGTTGGTATAAATTAAATGAATACAACTCTCCGTTACAATAATGCATGGCGATGACCGGGCGTATCGCGAAGACCACCATAATCATCAGCAGAAAGAGGGCTGTTACTTTTCTCATTGTCCAACATCGTTCTCCCTATTCGCGGGGAATCAGCCACAAATATACATCATATTCTTTTTATTTCCACAAGAAAGCGTGAAAATCCTTCCCGTTATCCCCAATGACGCCCTATATCTTAGTAGTTATACTAATTATTTCGAATCTGAAAGTTCGATGATGAAATGTTGAATGGAAGTTAAAAGAGTAGGCAATTCATTTTCAATTATCCACCAAATTACTTCAGCATCAACATCAAAGTAATGATGTGCAATAATATCACGCAGACCCATGACTTTTTTCCAAGGGACTTTTGGATCTGTAATCAATAATTTATTCTTGGTTACTTTTTCCAATCCTTTCAAACTCTCACCAATCGTGATGAATTGCATGCATACAGCATCTAATTTTTCCACTCTTTGAGGTGATGATAGAAAGTCGGAAGCACTATGGATTTCTGAGGTTCTACTTTGAATGAGCAAAATTGCTTTTTCGATTTGCCGTAGAATATGTAAAGCCAATTCTTTATTGTATGACATAAACACCTTCTTTATTGATATGCTCTTTTAAGTACGGGTTCATGTTTTCTCTGTAACGGATAATATCTACAGAACAATCAAACAAATTTTCTAAGTACTCTTTCAAATCCATTATCAAAAACGGGTTGGGCGTTTCAGTCTCTACACAAATATCAATATCGCTTGCGGGTGTATGCTCGTCCCGAGCAACAGAACCGAATAATCGTAATGAACGCACTCCAAACTGCTGTATAAGCAATTGCTTAGACAACTGAAGCAAATCAATATATTCATTTCTTGTTTTCATGTAATTTGAACCGAAGTATCCATTATGCAAATGTAATGACTTGCCATGAATAATCAAAAAACAACACGTGGATGTTGCACTTCTGAGTTGATCTTTAGGAATAATTATCCCAACCCCGTACTTGTATATTATCGGCTTGTCGTTTCTCCGAGGGTACGTCGTTCAAACTCCAGCAGTTTTTTCTTTCGCCACATTCCCCCGCCATAGCCGGTGAGTGTTCCGTCTGCCCCGATTACCCGGTGACACGGTAAGATAATGGAAATTTTATTTTTCCCGTTGGCATTGGCCACGGCCCGCACGGCGGTGGGCCTCCCTAATAGATTGGCCTGCTTCGCGTAGGTGGTGGTACACCCGTAAGGTACTTGAAGCAAACTGAGCCATACCTTTTTTTGAAATTCAGTACCGACCAAATCCAGCGGGATATCGAATTCCTGTCGTTCGCCGTTGAAATATTGATCCAGTTGAAGTTTGAGTGCCTCCAAATGAGGATTGTCCCCCAACACAAGCGGTGCCTTGAACGCGGATG
>JAAYTC010000338.1 GCA_012518155.1 Bacteroidales bacterium
CCGGGTGATATCCACTTTCGATATCGTCCTCACCGACATGCAGATGACGGGAACATCCGGCAAAGAAATACTTCAAGCTATTCGTGAAACGGGCAGTGATATTCCCGTCTGGTTGATGACTGCCTACGATGACTACACGACCGAAAAAGCACTTGCGGAAGGCTTTACCGGGTTTATTACCAAACCGATAAGCATGAACAAGCTATTATCAATTCTCTCTGAAGAAGAAAAAAAACCTACCCAGGTTGAGAAAGAAATCCCAGGCAATAATTCTCCGTTGAGCGATCAATTCCCACTTCTGAGCGCCATGTTCGAGCATGATACAGATACCATTAAAACGATATTGAGTGATTTCGTAAATAGTTCGAAAGAAGATCTGCAAAAACTTCGGGAACTGATCAACAGCGATAAATTTGAAGAAGCCCAAAAGCTGTGTCACCGGATACATCCCTTTTTTGTACAGTTGAATGCCGAGCATTTATGCGATGCCTTGATAAAGATGGATAGGTCGCGCGGGCACTCCGAAAGCACCTATCCCAACTGGAAAGAGGAGCTAACGATGGCGATCGATCAAATTGACCGATTCAGGAAACAGGTTCGAGAACAACACCTCTGACACATCATTTTAGAGTCCTATTCCATACGCGTGTAACTTATTATAGAGCGTCTTTCGGTCGATCTGTAACAACATCGCGGCCTTGGTCTTATTTCCATTCACACGTTTCAATGCACGTATAATTTTTTCTTTTTCGTCGTTGGGTTCTATCACCAACGAGATATCGTTCGAAAGTTCCATTTTTCGTTCAGGTGCGGGGAGGAAAGGCAGGTTGTCCGGAGTAATAATATCACCCGAGCTAAACAAAACCGAGCGTCGGATCACGTTCCTCAACTCCCGTAAGTTCCCCGGCCAGGGGTACTCCTTGAGCAACGTGAGGGCTTCGGGCGATACCTTTTTCACCTGTTTATCCAATTCACGATTTGCTTCTTTGAGAAAATGCTCCGAATAGAGCGGAATATCGTCCGCGCAATCGCGTAAAGCCGGTACTCGTATCATGAACTCATTCAAACGATGATAGAGGTCTTCCCTAAATTTCCCTTCCGCGATGGCCAATTCCAGGTTCTCGTTGGTGGCCGTCAAGATACACACGTCCACTTCAATATCGGTAGAAAATCCGACGGGACGTATCTTTTTTTCTTGCAACGAACGCAGCAATTGCATCTGTACGCCATACGGTAAATTGCCTACCTCATCCAAGAAAAGAGTGCCCCCGCTAGCTTCTCGAAAAAAACCTGTTTTATCTTCCACAGCGGAGGTAAATGACCCCTTTTTATGTCCAAAAAGTTCACTGGGAGCCAGTTCCGTGGATAAACTTCCACAGTCGACCGCGATAAAAGGTCCTTTCGAACGCGTACTTTGGTTATGGATCATTCGCGCCACGTGTTCCTTCCCCGTACCGCTTTCACCTACCACCATAACTGCCATCTGGGTAGGTGCTACTAATTCGATGTAGGAATACATTTGCATGGACATGCCACTTTTTCCCTCAACCGTTTTTTTCTCTTGTTTTACATCTACTTCCTCCTTTACTTTGGGCTGACGAGGGGTGTGAGTTTCTTGTCGCTCAAGAGATGGTCTATTTTCTTTTTTGTTCGCGTGAAAAGCCGCGTCGATCTTATTCGAGAGGAGGGAGGGATTAATTGGTTTTTCTAGAAAATCGAAGGCACCCAATTTGATCGCCGAAACAGCCGTCTGAACCTCTCCGTAGCCGGTCATAATAATCACGGGGGTAGTCATTCCTTGCTCGTTTAACCACGAGAGTAGCATAATTCCATCGCCATCGGGCAAACGAAGATCCGATAATACAACATCAAATTTCTCGGATTTTGATAAAGATTCTTGCGCGGACCTCATCCCCGGGCATAATGTTGTAGAGAATCCGTTCCTTTCGAACCATTTCTGCAGCATGGCACCAAAGGAACGATCATCTTCTACTATCAATATCTTTCCGTTCACCCCTAATTATATATTTAATCGACTATCTTACGTGACTCCGCGGGAGGTCCTTCGCAACTACCGCACTTTTTCAACAACCAATAGCGTAAAGATAAATCATTTATTTCACCCTTTGCACACTCTCATCCAATCATTTGCGATTGGTAACACTTTTAACGTGTCGATTAAGTTTTTTTAGCGAAAGGTTCCTCTTTTGGAAAATGGTTCAAAAAAACAGGGAAAATTGCCTAGTTGGAAGTATCTTTGAAAAGTAAAATCAAATTTTCATGTATAAACTACCGAAACATGAAGCCGAAGCACGGCTTAAAAAGATACAACAAATTATCGTCGATACGGATGCCGAAGCGTGCGTGATCACCTCATCCGTAAACCAATACTACCTCCTGGGTTATATTTTTGACGGGTACCTCTACGTGATGCGGGAAGGGGACCCCTACCTGTTTGTCAAAAGGCCAACGAATATAAAAGGAGAAGGAGTTAAACCGGTATACAAGCCGGAACTTATCCCCGCCCTTTTGCGCGAAATGGGGGTGAAACCACCCAAGAGGGTGGTACTGGAAACCGATCAGCTCTCGTACAGTGCTGCCGTGAGACTACAAGCCGCGCTGGAGATGCCTGAAGTGAACAACGCGTCGGGAGAACTTAGGAAGGCGCGTATGGTAAAGTCGGAGTACGAGCTGGAGCAGATGCGGGAAAGTGCCAGAGCGCACGCGAAAGTGTACGAGACAATCCCTTCTTTGTATCGTAAAGGGATGACTGATTTGGAACTGCAGATAGAGATCGAGCGACAGATGCGTCTTCACGGGTCGGTCGGCATTTTCCGATCGTTCGGTGAAAACATGGATATCTTCATGGGCAGCATGCTCGCGGGCGATAATGCCCAAGCACCCTCCCCGTATGATTACGCGCTGGGGGGAGCGGGGGTATCTCCCCTACTCCCGATTGGTGCGAACGGATCCGTGCTTGAACCCGGCACCACGCTTATGGTTGATATGGCAGGAAATTACCGTCCCTACATGGACGATATGACCCGCACGTATGTCATCGAGCACGCGCCCGACTTGGCGTATAAAGCGCACCAAGTCTCCATTGATATTCACAAAGCGATCGTCGAAAAGTTTAAAGTAGGCACCGAATGTTCCGATCTATATATCCGGGCCGAAGAGATGGCTCGGGAAAACGGATTGGCTCCCTACTTCATGGGAACCACACAGCAGGCCAAGTTCATCGGCCACGGCGTGGGGTTAGAGATCAACGAGCCTCCGGTGCTCTCCCCTCGCTCCAAGGAGCAGCTCCTACCGGGCATGGCATTCGCGCTGGAACCCAAGTTCGTACTCCCCGGCATTGGTGCCGTGGGCATCGAAAACACCTATATTGTTCGTGAAAACGGCTTGGAAAACATCACCCTTTTCGAAGAAGAGTTGATACACCTCTAAATATCTCCGGTACGAACAGGAACGGTTGTTAAACCACTATACAAATTTCTCCCGTTTCTGGAGATTGAGGAAGCCGATCATCAACCAGACAATGCTGCCAATTAGCAAAAATAGGCGGTTCTTGAGTATCGTGTTTTGCCATATATAGGGGTGGATATTTTCCGGTATCGAAAAAGGGTTCAGGAAAATGTTCCAGTAAGAGGTGGAGAGCCGGTTGTTGCTGCCCATGAAAATAAAGAACACCAATCCCAGCATGATCATGATCACCGCCGTGCCGTTGCCGCTCCTCGTGAGGGTCGAAAACATGAACGCGAGGTTCCCGAAGAAAAGCATCGGGAAGATAAGTTGCGCCGCCATCTCGAACGGGGCCACCGGGTAGAGCAGTACCCGGGCAACGTAGGCAAAAACAACCAAGATGAAGTAGTTCGCGATGTAGATCATCAGCATCCGCGCGCCCCACACCTTGTAACGGTAGTTGGGGATACCGAAAATAATTTCCAGGATCCGGTTGTCCTCGTCATTCTGTATACCGAACACCACCGGGTAAAAAATAAGCAGCAAGCAGGGGAACAACAATAAGCCGTAGATCGAACCCTCGTTGATCTCCGCCCGGTTCCATGCTTGCTGGAACATGAAAAAAGCGAAAAATCCAAAGGCAGCCAAGAGAAACCAGAAGAATTTACCGGCAAATATAATCTGCAAGTTATAACGCACCACCCTAGTCGTCAGGTTTATAAAATTCTTGAACCCCATTCCATCAAATATTTTTCAGTAAACACAAGTACGCGTCCTCCAGGTTAGCCTCCACCTGTACCGCACCGGGGAAGGGCTTATCCACCGAAATATAGCGCACCTGAATCCGCTCTCCCTCTTGAATATTATGCACCACCAGCGACTTGTCGAGTTTTTGATCGAACGACTCCTTATCGATCAAGAACTGCCACACCTTGCCGACCGCCATATCCACCATCTTTTCCGGTTCCCCGAAATATTTCAATTCCCCCTTATCCACCACCGCCACGCGGTTGCAGGAGCTGGAGATATCTTCGATGATATGAGTAGAAAAGACGACGATGCGATCCTTGCTTAGCTCCACCAACAGGTTGCGGAACCGGATCCGTTCGCGCGGGTCGAGCCCGGCCGTCGGCTCGTCCACCACGAGGATGCGGGGCAGGTGCAGGAGGATCAACGCGATCCCGATCCGCTGCTTCATCCCGCCCGAGAAGGAACCGATCTTATCGTCTTTACGGTCGAACATGCGCACGGCGTTCAGCACGTACTCTATTCGCTCTTCGCGCATTTCCCTGTCGACCAACCCCTTCAATATTGCCTGGTAATCCAAGAACTCCCACGCGGTCATCTGTTCATACATGCCAAACTCCTGCGGGAGAAATCCGATCAAGCTCTGCAGCTCTTCCCGGTGCACTCGGGTATCCAGGCCGTTGATCCAGATCGAGCCATAGCTCTGCTCCAAGATCCCGGTAAGGATGCGCATGAGGGTCGACTTTCCCGCCCCGTTGGGTCCCAGCAACCCGAACATACCGGTCTTGATTTCGAGCGATACGCTGCGCAGTGCCTTAAACGGGCGACGACGTTTGCCAATTATCGGGATGCTCATTACCATCCGGAAGTAGGCCCGTTTGGCTTCCGCGAACCGTCCCGTAATGCGTTCGATATTGATATTTTTCGCGTAGATATATTGGGAGGAGACATAAATAGCAATACCTATTCCCCATAATACGCCAATCACTAGCACCATGGGTAGGTTCTCGAGTTTCTGGTACAAACCCCACAGGATCAACGGGGGCAAACACCAAAAGACCAACCGGTTCACGTATCGGACAATTTTACTATCTTCAAAACGATGGAACAGGTAAGCCCTTATTTTGCGCCACAGGTACAAGGTGCCCGCGTACATCACGAAAGATAACAGGAACCCCCACAGCTTGCTATCGATATAAAAATAGGTGAAATAAAAACCGAATCCCCACAGGATAAACTGCCAGATAACGTTGGTAAAATCTTTCAACGAACGATACTCACCGGTCAGCCCTAACCGCCTTCGTATCTCCAGCCCACTGTTCCATTCCCTCGCGAAGCGGCCGGAGCGGTCGTAGATCTTCACCAGGTTACGGATCACGATGTGGATCTCCTCTTCCGGATCCACCACGTCTGCTTTGGCACGGCGCAAGCTGGCCTGCATGAAATAGGTGACCCCTGGAATAAGCACCGCGAGGAGCGTCACGTACAACAATCGGTAAAAGAGCCCGTCCGCGTAGAGGAATACAAGGGCTGTCCCCGCCACGAAGAGCAACAGGTGGGCAATTTTTGTTTTCGTGTGCAGCGTCCGGTACCATGCCAGCGTGTTCTCCAGCCCCATGTTAACGGTAGGGATGATCACGAGCGTGAGCAGGGTAGAGAATACGAGCCCCCCGATCACGGTGATCGCGAAGGGAGCACCGATCGCGCCCGCGTATTCCGAGTCGCCCATGGCCAAAGGCAGCATGGCAATGATCGTGGTGATAGCCGTGATCAGGATGGGGCGAACACGGGAGAGCCCGGCGGTCATCAACGCCCGCTCCCGGCGGAACCCGCGGCTCCGAAGGATATTCGCGTAATCGATCAGGATAATGCCGTTATTCACCACTACCCCTAGCAGGATAAGGAATCCCATTAAGGTGTTCGCGTTGAGTAAGCTGTTCCCCGTGATGACCAGCGCGAGGAGCGAGCCAATGGCCGCCAGCGGGATAGAAAAGAGCATGACCAGTGGGGTCGTGAACGACTCGAATACCATGGCGAGGATCATGAAAATAAGCAGGAACGCGGCAAGGATAAGGAACTTGAAATCCTCGAACTGATCCTCCTCGTGGATCACCTCGATGGCCACCCCCGCGGGAAGGTTATAGTTAGCAATCAGCTGGTCGAGATCGGCCCGGTACCCATCCAGCAATGTCTTAGACCCCGTGATGCTGCGCAAGAATGAGTACTGCACCTCGATCTGTTTGTCTTGGTTGACCCGGGTGATTCGGGAGCGGCCGAATCCTTTGTTAATGGTGGCTATATCCTTCAAGGAATGCAACCCCCCGCTGCTGTTCATGATCTGTACCGCCTCCAAGTCGTCTACCGTCCGTTGCCTCCGTTGATCCTCCTCTTCCTCTTCGGGTGTTTTGTCCCGTATAATGATGTCGTACGACTCTTCACCCACTTTAAAGGTGGTACCGGACGAAAATTCGCTGTTCAATTCCGATAAGCCGGTAGTTATATTGGCACGGGTAATCCCGTAGGTGGTAAGCAATATTTGATCGAAGCCGAGCAGTATCTCGGGCTGCCGGCGTGTAAAAGAGACCCGTGAATTCTGGATGAAGTCCTGTTGATCGATCTGGTACTGGATGTCGTCGGCCACCAGTTGCATCATCTCGTAGTCCGCCCCCTTGATAACCACTCGCTCCTGGTTGTCTCCTATTCCCAGCAAACTCATGAAGCCTACCATCCCGCTCAACCCACCGCTGCTTTGTCCCCCGCCCGTGGCATCCGCGACAAAGATCTCTGCTCCACCCACGTTTGGCAGCAACGCCTGCACGTCCGCCTTGATTTCGGATACGCCCCGTTTCCCTATCTTCTGGAAATCTTCCTGCAAAATCAGCGTGAGCGCGGCCTCCTCAGCATTCACCCGGCTCACCACATCCTGCTTCTCCGGGATCTCCTCGAGTCGCTCCTCCAACACCCTCACCACGTTATCGGTACTCTCCAACGTGCTTCCCGTAGGCATCGTCACATAAATATTGAACCGGTCGGCATCCACCTCTCTTCGTTGCTGCGTCGCGGTAGAGAGCGACAAGAGCAAGGTCGCGAAAAGAAGGATGAGTGCCCCGAAGATGGTCGCCCCCGGATGGCGCATGCATGTTTTTAACAGCACGAGGTAGACCTGGGTGGGGCGTTGCGAGAGCGAGACTTTTTGATAAAAGATGCTCTCGCTCCTCTTTCCACGTAGAATAAAGTAGGCGGCCATCGGTACGAAGAGTAGTGCCACGGCGAGGGAGACCAGCAGCGTGGAGATGATCGACACGCCAATATGCGATCCCATGAGCCGCAGCAGAAAGTTATCCGAAAAGAGGAAAGGTAGAAAAATGATGACCGTGGTGAGCGTGGCCGCCGCAATGGAGCGCCACACCTCTTTTGTTCCTTGGGCAGCCGACCGCTCCGCGGACATGCCCGTTCCGGAGAGACGGTAGATATTTTCCAGGACGACGATACTGTTGTCCAGCAACATACCCACGGCCAACGCCATCCCGATTAGCGTGAGGCTGTTCACGGAAATACCGGCGTAGTAGAAAAAATTGAATGCCGTGAAGACCGAGATCGGCATCGCGAGGGCGATAAGCAAGACCAACCGTACATTTTTCAGGAAAAACCAGAGCACCAATACCGCCAGCAACCCTCCCGTTAACGCGAGATGGATGATCTGGTTGATGTTGTTTTCCATTGTCTCTGCCGTGTTTGAGTCCACCACGATCTCCAAATCCAACGGGTGCAGCTGTTCGTTCAACCGATTCACTACTTCTACCGTGCGGTGCGACAGATCAATGAGGTTGGCTTGCGCGTCGCTGACCAGTGATATCGAGATCGATTCCAGCCCGTTAACCCGGCTGTAGGACACCTCCTCTTTCAGGTCGAAGAACACCGTTGCCACGTCCTTCAAGAAGATAGGGCCTGGGGCCACTACCAAGTTTTCCAAGTCCGACACCCGAGTGTAGGAGGAGTTCACGTGCACGAAAAACTGGTCGGTTGCTTCGTTGACCGTCCCCACGAACACTTTTTCGCGGGCATTGCTGCTAAGCAGGTTGCTGATTCGCGACGGCGTGATATTCAACGCTTGGCTCGCCTCCCGATCAAGCTGCACTTCGATGGCCCGCTCACGGCCACCAAACACCTGCACACCGGCCACACCATCGATATTCTCCAGCTCCGCCACCACCTCCTCGTCCACGATATTCCGCACCCGGTCTACCCCTCCCGAGCCCCTCACCTGAAGAGTCATGAAGGCGTTACTCATCATGGATACGTCCATCTTTTGCACGCTCACGTTGAAGCCATCCGGAAGAGAGGCCGACACCTCTTTCATCTTCTCTTCCAGTCGCAGCGAAGTAGTTTTAAAGTTCACGGTACTCTTGAAATCGACACGAATAGAAGATTGTCGGCTGCTGACCTCCGACACGATCTGCTCTACCCCTCCCACGGAGCTGATGGCCCCTTCCAAGGGAATAATCACCTCCGATTCCACGTAGCCGGGGTCCATATCCTGTGGCGAGCTGACCGACACGTACAGCATGGGCAGCTCCGCGTTGGGGAGCAGTTCAACCGGTAATTGTTTATAGGAGACATACCCCAACAGGGTAGACGCAATAAACAACATGCTGATCGTGATCCTTTTATTTATAAACATTGTCTGTCGTATGCTTTTACTATAAATCCATTGCTCGCTCTACTCACGTGCTACTCGCACTATTCTCGCGTTTCTCGCGCTGTTCGCTCTGAAGACACGGCCACTCTTTGTTTCATTCGTTCAAACACGTAGTAGACACAGGGGATCACCACCAAGCTCATCAGCGTAGAGGTGACGAGTCCCCCGATCACCGCCACGGCCATGGACGAGCGCATGGCGGCCCCTTCGCCAAAACTGAACGTCATGGGGAGCAGCACCAAGATGGTCGTCAAGCTGGTCATGATAATCGGCCGCACCCGTTGTTGTCCCGCCTGCACGATCGCCTCCGTCAGCTCCATGGTGGACTTCAGCTGGTTGATGCGCCCCACGAGAAGGATGGAATTATTGATGGCGATTCCTGCCAGCATAATGATCCCCATGACTCCCATGATGTTCAGGGGGATACCCGTGATCAGGAAGATCATCACCGCCCCCACCAGCCCAAACGGGATAGTCAGCAAGATGGTAAAGGGGTGCAGCAGCGATTCGTATTGCGAAGCCAGCACCATGTAAACCAGTACTACCGACAGCAATAAGGCAAACAGTAGGCTCTCCATCGACTCTTTTCGTCGCTCCTCTTCCCCCGTCACCGTAATAAAGTAATTAGGGGCAAGCTCGATATCCTGGATGGCCGCGTCAATCTCCTGCGCCACCCTGTCGAGCGACCGGTCGGCCTCCATATCGGCAACAATTTTATTGATACGGCTTTGGTTCCGTCTGAATATTTCTTTCGGTGCTTGGGAGCGGGTAATAGTGGCTATTTCGGCCAACCGGAACTCTTGGCTCCCGCTCCGAATGAGCAGGCTTCCCAGCTCACTGGCGGTAATATCGGGGACGTCAATCACGATATCGCGCATCTCTCCCCGGAAATCCATCTTACCCACTTCGCGCCCTTGCAGCTGTTGTCCCACCTGCTGGATGACCGTGGCCACGGAGATATCATGAATACCCGCCATGGTGCGGTTGATGTGGACGTTGAGCTCGGGTGCCCCGTCCGCCATGGACGATTTCACGTTAAAGATCCCCTCCACCGAAGACATGCGTGCCAGCACGTCGTCCGTTAAATACTCGATCTCCTGCAGGTCCTCCCCTTTGACCTCCACCACGATGGGTGCCTCATCGCTCCCCAGGAACTCTCCCAACGAATGGTCGTCCTGCTTGAATACCAGTTCCAACCCTTCGATACCGCTTGACGCCTCCACGAAACGCTCGATCACCTGTTCCGGCGAGGCCGTGCTCTTTTCCGATAGAATGACTTTCATCATCGCGGTGTGTTCCCCTTCGAATATTTCGTTATCCGACGAGCCTCTTCCCACATGGGTGTAGACGGTGGCCAGGCTGTCCCCGCTGATCGTATAGAGCAGCTGCTCCAAGTTGTTCATCACCGCGTCGGTTCGTTCCATACGGGTGCCCTCCGGCAATTTGACGGAGAGCGTAAAATCCTTTCCTGACGAGCGAGGCAAAAACTCCGTCCCAATAAGCGGGGTCAGCAGGATAGAGACCATCAGCACCGCGGCCGACACCCCTATCACCCACCAGCGGTGGCGCAACAACGATCGTAGGTGGCGGCTATACCCTTTGAACTGCACGGCCTTCGTTTCACCCTTCACGTCCTTCCTGCCGGTGAACCGATCGTACAGCATGGGAATCACGAGCAGGGCTACAAACAGTGATGAGAGCAAGGAGAACGTCACGGTCCACGCGAGATCCTTGAACAGTTCCCCCGACGCGCCGTGCATGTAGACAATCGGGATGAACACCACGATGGTGGTCAACGTGGACGCGATCACCGCCCCCGACACCTCTGTCGTGCCGTCAGTAATCGAGTCCTTTCGCTCTGCCCCCTGCTCCCGGTTACGGAATATACTTTCGATCACCACGATCGCGTTATCGATCAACATTCCCGCTCCCAGGGCCAGTCCACTCAACGTCATCACGTTTAGCGTAAGCCCGTTGAAATACATCATGGTGAACGTGGCCACGATCGAAATGGGAATGGAGACACTCACGATAAGGGTGGTCCCGATACGCCTCAAGAAGAAAAAGAGCACCAGTACCGCCAGCAGCATCCCGAAGAGCGCACTGTTCATCACCTCCCCGATCGCTTGCTTGACGAAGGTACCTTGATTACTGATTACCTGAAAGCTATATCCTGGCAATGCCTGCTCGATGACCGCCAGTTGATCGGTGATCAGGTCGACTGCCCGGACCGTGTTGAATTGCATCTCTTTGTATACCGAGAGGCCGATGCACCGCTCCCCGTTGATCCGCACGATATTGTCCGGCCGGGCGTTTTCGAATTTTACGGTGCCCACTTCACGCAGTAGCAGGGGCGCGCGCTCCGTGTTGGCACTCACGCTTTGCGTGGCCGCCCCCCCGGTCGCTGCTCTCGTGGGTTTGTAGCTTATGATCAGGTTCTCGAAATCGGCTTCGGAAGTAAACATCGAGGAGCTTTTCACCAAGTATTGAAGTCCCAGTTCGCTCACTCGCCCCCCCGAAATGCTCTGGTTATTGGTCTCGATTCTCGACGCGATCTCCTCCATGGTGATGCCAAAAGCATTCAACAAGTAGGGATCGGTCTCAATGGTTAGCACCGGCACCTCCTCGCCCGAGAGAGCCACTTCGGCAATCCCCTCGAGGCGAATCAACTCGTTACGGATATAGCTATCCGCCATTTTTCGCAGCTCCGCCATATCGGTGATCGTGCGGTGCGACATCGCGATAAGCATTACCGGTGCCGTGTTCGGGTCGTGCTGCGTGATATTGATCGATTCGATATCGGGATTTTGGGAAAAGGGCGCCATTGCTTTTTGAAGGTCCAGAAACGCCTCATCCATGTCCTTATTCTGCACGTACTCCACCGTCAGACGGGCAGACCCCGCTCGGATGATCGAGGAGACCTGCGTGACATCGCTCTGCCGGATCGCCATCGACTCCATGCTTTCGATAAACATTTGCTCGATCTCTTCCGGCGGACGTTCTCCCGCCTCAAATTCCACGAAGAGCCGCGGTGAATTCATGTCGGGCAACAGATCCACGCTCAGCCGGTCGTACGATATCTTCCCTAACAGCAAGATCGCGAACACGATCATGCTGATGGTCACGGGGTTCTTTAACGCGAATCGGAGAATATTTCTCATTTACGTAAGGTATTAATTCAACACTTTCACCCGGCTGTTTTCACGCAATGTTTCGTATCCCCGGATAATTAGGTTGTCGTTTTCGTTCAGCCCCTCCGTCACTTCCATGAAGTCCTCGTCTTCGAGTCCCGTTTGAATGTCGCGCAAGATAGCGGTATTTCTCTCCACGATATAGACATATTTTCGGTTTCTCCTTGAGAAAACCACCTCCTTGGGAATGATAATGGCACTGTCCGCACGGTCCACCACGATATCGGCTTTCACGAACATGCCCGGCCGGAGTTTCAGTCCATCGTTATTGATCAACACCTTTCCTTGAAAGGTGCGGGTCTCGGTGCTGATGGCAGGCGATAATTCACTGATCTGTCCCCGCAGCGTATCGTCGGGCAACGTGTAGTGGGTGATATGTACCGGCTGGTTGGGTTTCACGTACTCGATCGCGCTCTCCGGCAGGTTCACCTCCATGTACATGCGGGAGTAGGCCATCAGTCCCACCAGTTCACTCCCTTGCGTGACCCGGCTTTGCGGCGTGTAGTGGGGCAGCGACACGATGACCCCGTCGAAAGGTGCCCTCACGCTCATCTTCTCTAAGCTGAGTCGCGCATTCTCCAGGTCGTACCGTGCATTGGTAACCCTTACCTCGGTATTTCGCATTTCGCTCAAGGTCACCCCTCCTTTTTCATACAGTGCTTCCTGTTTATTTTGTTCTTGCTCCGCGATCTCCAAGCTCAGTTTTTTGGACTCCAACGCGATCCCGTTTTCATATTCTTGATCCTCGAGGTGGATGATCAGTTGCCCCTTTTTCACGGCGTCGCCCAACTTGTACGGCCTCCCCGTGGAAGGGTTGTTCTGCAAGTTGTAGAAGCCGCTCATTTCGGCATTCAGTTCCACGCTATAGGTCGCCGTCGCCGTCCCGGTGGTATTTATCAGCCTGCTGATGGATCCTTTTTTAAGTTCCTGGACGGAGACAGGTGTTTCGATCTCGGTTTGGCTGCCCTGGGGCGGGTTCCCGCACGCGGCCAGCAGGGCAAGCAATGCCATAAATAAGAAGAGTCTATTTTTCATCCGATTGTTCGTTTATATATTGTTCAAATTTCGTTTCGCGCAATTACCGCCTACTTTCAGTGGGTGACACCCACCCATTCCCTGATCGGCACGATATGCTGATTGGCCTCGTAATCATACAAAGTTAATATTTTCATATTGAGCAACTCGATCTTGTAATTGATCAATGCCTGCGAATAAGCCATCCTCCTGTTCGACAGCTGGGTTTGGAACTGACTGATTTCCATCCCCGTGAGGTCCCCTTCCCGGTAACGGGTCAGATTTATATCGTACGCGAGCTGCGCGTTGCGCACGCTTTTTTCCGCTATATCGATCTGCGTTCGCAAGTTCTCAAGCCTTCGCCATGTTTGCCTCACCTCCAGTTCGATATCGATACGCAAGTTCTCCTGTTCCAGCTTGGCAAGGGTTTGTGCTACCCGTTGCGCGCGCACCCGCGCCCTTTTCTCACCCCAGTCGAAGATGGGAACCGTCAGGCTCACCGCCACCCGCGGATTTTGGGTAGGGTTATCGTACATTTTCTCGAACCGTTCGTGGTCACCAATGATCCCTATCGACAGCGAAATATCTCCTCTGAACTCGTTAAGGCTCTTCGTCTGGATCATCTGCAACTCCGCCAGTTCAATATCAATCTCTCGTTGGCGCAGCTCCATCCGAGAGCTCAAGCCGCTCTGGACCGCCTGAACCAGGTCGATCGCCACCGGGCTCACCTCGATCTCGACCGCCACTTCGATATCCTCGTATAGAGGCATACCCAGCGTCTGTTTCAGTTGATCCTTCGCGTTCTCCAGCGAAACAATTCGCTCCTCCACCGCCGATTGGGCGTTAGCAAGGTTCAGCTCAGCTTGATACAGCTCCTCCCTCGCGGCCAGGTCGGCCTCTACTTTATTTCGGATAATCTCGAAGCTCTGTTCGGAGTTTTCGAGCTCCTCTTGGCTGATGGCTAAGCTGCTCTGTGCCATAAAGACCGCGTAAAACTGGTTGGTGATGCTTCGTTCGGTATTTAGTCGCTGCAACGCGTAGCGTATGCCCGCGTTCTCGTAATCGAACTCGATCTGTCGCATCTCCATCTTTCGTCGGTTGTAGGTGAACAGGGGTTGATTCAGCCGCAAGTAGAGGTCGTTACTAAATGCCCGGTTTCTATTATCCATCCCTTCCACCGTCGATTGATTATCCTGCCAGCCAAAAGTATTGATCAACGAAACTTCCCCGTCGGTCAACAAGATCGGTTGGGAAACCATGAACGTCCCGCTCGTGTTCAATGTTTCGTTGGTATACCACTGCGATAGGCGGTTGTCGAATCGTCTGGATCGGCTGTAATTGATCGGGTCCAAGTCCAATGAGAACCGGGATTTGAGCGACGCTTGCTGCGCGACCAAATTATATTGGTAGCGCTCTAAGTTAAGCTTTGCCGCTATCAAATCGGGGTTGTTCTCTTCCGCGATATCCAGAGCCTGCTCGATGGTCAACGGTATTTGCGCGCGCGTGTATGATATCGACGATGCTCCCGCTAAAAGCAGCAACAAGCATCCCCAGTGTATTCGTAACCGTTTCCTATTCATAGTTATTTATTTTATTCAAGTTTCCTATCTGTTTTGTTACCGCTAAATCTTTCGACTGACGATGTTCTATCTTCGCACAATCTTCACGGCGTCGGCCGTAACAGTGCGTAGTTTCGCGTCGTTACTCAGCACCACCTCCACCGTATCCTCACTGAAGAAATAGGTGCCCAAGAGGCTCCACCCCTCGTCCGCTCGCTGTAAGTTGATATACGCGTTCTCTTCGTCACCATCGTACCTCACCTTAAAGTGGTACTCGGTATCCCCGGCCGATTGCCCACGTCCACGGCGTCCCCGCCCCCTTCGAAGTTCATCCGGCTTGTAGACCCAATAGTAGAGTTCGTACTGCCCATCGTCCGGGATAGGAATTTGCCATGTGGCCGTTTGGTTGCCGCTGCCACTTTTAATCACGTATGCTGAACGCACATGCGTGCCGTAATATTTATCGTTCGTGGTCAACGTCCACTGTAATGGCGGCCGCCAGTTCGACACCCCCGAGTAGCGGAACGAGTTATCGTCTACTTGATCCAGCCACTGCGGCAAGAGGCCCACTACTTCGGGAGCCGATAACCGGAACAGCGTGGAATCTTCGTTATCTACAATCACCTCTCCCGGTATACTATACGTGGCATTCTGCA
>JAAYTC010000339.1 GCA_012518155.1 Bacteroidales bacterium
GTCACGTTATATAACGTTTGCTTAACCTTCCCTTGCCTTTCCGACACCTATCTTTGCCGTGAAAATTCACAATAAACAACGATTCTATGAAACGAATACTTTTATCATCGCTTCTGCTGTTGCTCCTTTCCGTGGGGAGTTACGCGCGGCAAACACCTCCGGTTCCCGTCGATAAAGAGGTACGGACAGGGAAACTTGAAAACGGGCTGACATACTACATCCGTGAAAACAAACTACCCGAGAACAGGGCTGACTTTTACATTGTACAAAAAGTGGGTTCTGTCTTGGAGGAAGAGAATCAACGGGGACTGGCTCATTTCTTGGAACACATGGCTTTCAACGGAACGGAGAACTTTCCCGGAGGAGAGGAGGGAAAAAACATTATCTCCTACCTCGAAACCATCGGTATGAAATTCGGAACCAATCTCAATGCCGCTACCGGGATGGATGAAACCATCTATAACATCAATGACGTGCCTGTCACCACACCGGGGGCGGTGGAGTCGTGCCTGTTAATCCTGCACGACTGGTCGAACGCGTTGCTTCTCCGTGAAGCCGATATCGGCAAGGAGCGCAAGGTGATCCGTGAGGAGTGGCGTACCCGTAGTGACGCTTCGCAGCGCATTGTTGAGTCGATCGCGCCGGCCATCTTTAAAGATAGCAAGTACGCCCATCGTATGCCTATCGGCCTGATGAGTGTGGTGGACAACTTTGAGCCACAACTACTGCGGGACTACTATCATAAATGGTATCGTCCCGACCTGCAGGGAATCATTGTGGTAGGCGATGTTAACGCGGAGGAGATTGAAAAGCAGGTAATCGATATTTTTTCCCCGATTGTTTTGCCCGAAGACGCGGCAGAGCGGGTGAATGAGCAGATCCCCGATAACGACGCGCCCATCGTCGCCGTTGCTCTCGACAAGGAGCTTCCCATGAATAATATCATGATTGCCTATAAGAGGGACCAGGTGCCCGATGAGCGAAAAATCGGGATGGATTACCTGATGACGGATTATGTCACGGAGAAGATCGGGCAGATGCTTAACGAGCGTTTACAGGAGATGCTGCAAAAGAGTGAAACGCCCTTCGCCTTCGCCATCGCCCGGAATGGAGCCTATTTTGGTGTCGGAACTAAAGACGCGCTGCAACTAATTGGGTTTGCCAAGCCGGAACTGGCAGACGCCACTATTGCCACCCTGATGCGCGAAGTGAAGAGGGCGACTGATTATGGGTTCACGGAAAGCGAATACGAGCGTGCCAAAGCCACGTACCTAAGTAAACTGGAAAAACTCTATAACGAGCGCGACAAGCAGTTGAATAATTTTCACGTGCAGCAATATGTCGACCACTTCCTGAAAGGTGAGCTATCGCCGGGTATTACCAGGTGCGGAAGCTAATAAACGCGGTAAGCATCAGGTTTGACAGGTTAAACGCCTCTTCCATTTCTACTTTTTGCCCTTGGACGCTAACCGACGTCACGTTACCCACGGTATACCCGTGCCGCAACTTCTTGCTCATATCGTCCAATCGGCTGTAAAAGTGTAAAGCGCCATAATTCCTTCTGTGCCACTCCACACGAAGTGCATATATAAATAGGAGCATCTCCATACGTTTTTTTCACTGTTGGGGTGCGCTCGCCCAACTCTCCGTTTGCCTTAATATATCTCATCCACTCACCTCCGGCTAGACCATATAGCGTGTTTCCCCTTTTGTCCACGCAATATCACCAGACAGTTTCGTCTTCAACCGATATTGGTTTAATATTCAATTCACCGTTTGAGGTAGGAGTAACACGATGAAGAACATGATGGCAGCTACCATTTGCCAAGCATTTTAAAGCAGTGAAATACAAATTATTACTCCCATCGAATAGGATGTCATTGTAATCCCAATCACTTGATAAATAATTAAATCGGGTTGATAGCGCATTTACACTATAGAACACAAATAGAAAGAATATCAAATTTACACTCCGATCAGAGGAGCATAAATACCGCATTTTTCACTTTATTGCATTCGTTAGGTATAAAAATCGCGCATAATTTGCCGGCATTAAAATAATTCCATTATCTTTGTGGCATCAAAACGATAAAAATGAAAGCAAACAGGTTCCATCATCATCATTTTCACACTTGCAATCAGGCGAGGTGAGGTTGATGTGTACGAACCCGAAGCACACATATATACAGGCCCGTCTGAATGAAATCAGGCGGGCTTTTTGTTTAGAATTCATTGAATGATCAATAAAAAGTACACGACAAGCGATGGAAAAAATTAAAATTGCCATTCAAAAGAGCGGACGTTTGAGCGAGAAGTCAATCGAGATGCTCAAGGAGTGCGGAATTAAAGTGTCTAACGGCGACCGCAGGCTGAAAACCAGCGCGAGCAACTTCCCCATGGAGATCCTTTTCCTGCGGGACGATGATATTCCCCAGTACGTGGAGCAAGGGGTGGCCGATATCGGGATACTGGGTGAGAACGAAGTGTGGGAGAAAGACAAGGACGTGAAGGTGGTCGAGAAACTGGGGTTCGCGAACTGCCGGCTTTCGCTCGCGATTCCCAAAGACGAGAAGTACTCGGGCCTCGAATACTTCAACGGCAAGCGAGTGGCGACGAGCTATCCCAAGATACTGGGCAAATTTTTCCAGGAAAAAGGGATCAACGTGAAGATCGAAGAGCTGGGTGGAAGCGTGGAGATCGCCACCGGCATAGGACTCGCTGATGGTATTTTCGATATCGTGAGCACCGGCAGCACGCTCATCATGAACGGGCTCAAAGAAGCCGAAACCCTCATCCACAGCGAAGCGGTGATTATCAGCAATAAAAACTTGTCGCCACGAAAAACCGAACTCCTCGACCAGTTGTTATTCCGTGTGAAGGCGCATAAGAACGGGCAGGGCAAGAAATACGTGCTGCTGAACGCGCCGGATGAAGTAA
>JAAYTC010000340.1 GCA_012518155.1 Bacteroidales bacterium
GCTTCGTCCACGTAGGTTGCCCCTGCTTCTTCCAGCTCGCCTTGTATCGAGTTCACTCCCGTGGTTGTCACATCGTGCAACACCCCCGCCGTGGCCAGTACTTGCGGCCCGTGACAGATAGCCGCCACTGTTTTACCGGTGTTAAAGAAATTCTTGGTGAATTCCACCACCGTGGAGTCCTCCCGTAGCGTGGCCGGAGCTTTCCCCCCGGGGAGTATGAGCGCGTCGAAATCGTCGACATTCACTTCGCCCACCTCTTTTTGGACCACGATCTCGAAATCGCTATTATAGGCTTTCACTCGCCCTGTTTTCGGTCCAATTACCGTGATATCCACGTCCTTGTTCTCCAGGTACCCGATGGGCATGTAGGCCTCCGCGTCCTGAAACCCCTCCGTCAGCAATACCGCCACGTGGGGTCGGTCCGGCGTGAGCGCATCTGCACGGACGGCATCCAGCCCCGTTGTCCCCACCGTTCCTGCTGTTCTCTCTCCTGTGCCGGTACATCCGGCTGCAAATAGTACAATACTCAACATAATAATCGCGCTTAAATTGATTTTCTTCATACTGTTTATATTTTGGGATTGAAATATTTTCCTATCCATCTACCTCCTCACGAGGAGATAACTATAAGATAAACACAGGCTTTCCGATTTTTGTTCACACCAGAGGGCGAACGAAAAGCGATCCGACCGAAGATGCAATCTATTTTTTTATATCTTTACCGAAATTAAGAACGAAAAGGGCGTGGTTTAAGAATAGAGACGACTGAAACGGAGTTGGTATTTGCTAATGAAGATGGATAAACGATCCTTGCCTCGAAATTTTTAGTTGCATGAAATCAGAATTTGAAAAGATGCGAAGCGGCGAGTTGGCCGACTTCTCTGATCCCGAGATAGTGGCGAGTATCCGGCACACCGTGAAGTTGTGTGCACGGCTACAAACGATGACTATTTTTGATGACTACTACCGGGAGGTGATCGAGGAGCTTATCCCCGGCATACCTGCCTCCACCACCGTTTGCCCGCCGATTCATTGCGATCACGGCAGCAACTTTATCCTTGCGGAGGACGTGTTTATCAACTACAACGCCGTTTGCGTGGGCGGTGGGCATGTTCGTATTGGCAAACACGCCCGCATCGGCCCCAACTGCCAGTTCTACACGCCCAATCACCCGATGGATCCGGTGGCCCGCCGCGAAGAGAAGGAGTACGCCCACCCCATCACCATTGGCGAAGATTGCTGGCTGGGCGGCAACGTCACCCTCCTACCGGGCGTGACCATCGGCGATCGCTGCATCGTGGCGGCCGGCAGCGTGGTCACCCGCGATGTACCGGACGATTGTCTGGTAGCAGGTAATCCCGCCGTGATTAAACGACGGCTCAACCAGAAGCCGTAAACAGTTTCCTGCATTAACCTGTTTAATAGAGAACGAGACATTCAATGAGTGAGGTCGTTAAGGATAGAATCGTAGTCGGTTACGTTATTTAAAAATAAACAAGACATTCGATTAGTCGATAACAAATAAAACAAATCATTATGCCCGAAATAATCATAGACGCGCGCAAAGCCGCCATCAGCGAAACGCTGGAAGTACGACGTATACTGCCTTTCCGAAGGAAACGGATGGTGGGTCCCTTCATTTTTATGGACCACGCTGGCCCAGTATCCGTGCAGCCTACGGAGATGACCAAGATGGATGTGCTGCCCCACCCCCATATCGGTCTCTCCACCGTGACCTACCTGCTGGACGGTCGGGTAACCCA
>JAAYTC010000341.1 GCA_012518155.1 Bacteroidales bacterium
AATATGCTGGAGGTTAAAAGCCGCAATGGCCAACCATTCATGGTGATGTCAGCTTCCGCGAGGGACTCCCTAACCATACCCCAAGAACGGGTCATCAGTACCTATAATAAAATACTTTCGGTAGATCTCGAGACCATCGAGACTCATGGCGGCGGCTCTGCCCGGTGCATGCTGGGGGAAATATTTCACTAACGTTAGATATTTGCTCGCCATGGCAAAATTCAAGTAACCTTGATTATGCTCATATGGCTTGACGCAAATATTTCACTAACCCACTTGCTATTTACATTTTTTTCGCTTTCTTTGCACATTATCAACCAATAATCAAAAAACTATGTCATTTAGAACGGAACTAAAAGAGTTTTTAATGCGCGGCAACGTCGTAGACATGGCCGTTGGTATCGTGATCGGTGCCGCCTTTGGCAAGATCGTCACTTCGTTTGTCAACGACATCCTGATGCCTCCCATCGCGATGCTAGTAGGTGACAGTCGATTCGCGGAGATGAAAGTAATCCTTAAAGGGGCTGTAATGGAGGGTGCTGAAGTGGTTACTCCGGCAATTACTTGGAATTACGGTGCTTTCATCCAAGCAGTGGTCGACTTCCTCATCGTGGGTACCGCCATCTTCATGGTGATCAAGGGGATGAATTCGATGAAGCGAAAGAAAGAGGAAGAGCCTACACCGGAGGCTCCGCCCGAACCAACCAAGGAAGAGGTGTTATTGACCGAGATTCGCGACTTGCTTAAGAACAAGTAAGCCGTGTAACGGTGTAAAGGCCTGAGGCCACTGAAATGTATGACCGTCCGGTGCATCAATGCCCGGGCGGTTTTTATTATATTATTTGTAGCGTTTTCGCCGGGTGAGTCGTATAGGTATAAAACGATAGTCAATTCAAAATTCAAAAAACAAAAGACATGAAGCGTAAACTATTTTTTATGATTACTACCAGTCTCTTATTGATTGCCGCGGCATGTAGCAACGAAGTGGAAAAAATGACAGATCCCAACCCATACACGATTCGTAAAGAAAATTTCCTGTTTAAAAAGGACATGGGATTATATCTCACGGCTCAACAGGAACGATCGGCTACCTATTCGAAGCCCTTTGAGATTGATCAGGTTAACCGTGAGGGGGATCTGCTTCATATCGGGGTATCATTCCCCGCGGGCTGTAATGATAACGAGTTCGAGGTCATTTGGGATGGGTTAATCATGGAGTCCTCTCCTCCACAAACCCGAATATTTATAAAAAGAAACGCGAAAGACTGTACCCCCTCGGATGAAATAAAACAATTGACGCTTACCGTTGATTTAAACGAACTCATCTTTAAAAATGGGGATCAACAATTGCAGAGTGCCGTTGTGATTGTATCCAACGCGTCAAAAAAAGTAAGCAGTAAAGAAGCGGATATCCCCGTTTCAAGTAATCCCTAAGTGATCAACCGACTACTTAATCAAAATGCTATCCCAAGCCCGACGGTAGGATAACATCATTCTATAAAAAAAAGTAGAGTAGTGAAGTGAACGATAACGACAACAAGCTGCGTGAAGTTATCCGCGGTTGTAGCCGAAACGATAGCAAGTCGCAAGAGAAGCTTTACAAGCACTTTTTTGGTTACGCCTTAAGCATTGCCTTGCGGTATTGTCAGCAACGCGATGATGCCCTCGATGTTGTAAACGATGGTTTTCTTAAAGTTTTTTCTGGGATCTCCGGTTACGATGCGGCCCGCCCCTTTAAGCCTTGGCTTCGGAAAATTATCGTGAACACGGCACTCGACAAGGCGAGAAAAAGAAAGGTTTTTTTGTTCGCCGAGGAGCAAGATTCTCTTCAAGTGCCCGATGAAAGCGTGAACGTACCAGAGAACTTGGGGGCAGGTGATGTACTGGCGTTATTGAACCGGCTGCCCGAGATGCATAAAATAGTATTTATGCTCTACGAAACGGAAGGATACAGTCATGATGAGATAAGCGATAAATTGCGTATTCCTGTCAGCAGCTCACGTGTTTATCTTGCACGCGCGAAAAGCAAGCTTCGGGAATTATTCCCCTTGTATTTTTGAAGGAGATCATGATTATGGAGCATTGGAAAAAAAATAATCAGATAGAAGATTCAATCCGCGAGTTGCTCGACGAGAGAGAAGAATCGTACATTCCCGGTGCGTGGGAAGCTTTTGTCCATCACAGGGATAGAAGAAGAAAAAAACGGTACCTGAAGTTCGTGACCACGGCCGCCGCCTTCTTCCTTATTCTTTTCGTTGGTTTTCACTTTCTTTTTTCTCCCGATTCCCACTCGCCATACACTACAATAGAAAGGGCGATGGATGGCGAGCAACGTCCCGTGGTAGAATCACCGATGGTTGAACAACCTGTTATGGAACAACTTGCCGTCTTGTCACCCCCAACTCAACCGATGAAACTCCCGGAGTCAGACACCAAACGCCCTCCCACGAAGCGTGTCGACACGACTCAACAAACAGTCATCCCGAAAAAGGATCAAAAGCCTATAACCGAAAAGAAACAGACGTTGGCCGACGAGAGTTCCGATCCATGGTTGGTGAAAAATAATGAAAAGCAGCGTACCACTCGCGAAAGAATTCGATTGGGGATTCACTTTTCTCCCGGGATAGCCACTACCTCGTCAGCAACCTCATTCGCTATTGCCGGGGGGATCACCGCGGATATTCCTATAAGTGGTTCTTTTTCGCTATCCACGGGCATCTTAGCCGAGCATCAGCATGTTTCAATGACTCAAGCGAGTCGGGAATCAATGGGAATAGATTACCGAACCTCTGGAGATTTAACAGCGATTGATGTTCCTCTTAACCTGACATGGAAATTTTACAGCGAAAAAAACAGAAGTTTTTATATTTCCGGCGGGGTATCGTCCATCTTATTCATACAACAAGAGTACCAGATGATAGATAGAAAGCAAGAACTGGTAGAGCTCGTTAAGGAGCACAACGGAAAACAGGAAATTGTTTACGAGGTTATCACGAAAGAGTCAGTAACCGCGGAATCATCCCCTCCCTTTGACAACTTCCATCCGTTCGGACGAATAAATTTAACCCTTGGAATGGAGCAACGACTCACCGGGCGTTTCTATTATCACGTGGAGCCCTACGTGAAGATACCGATAACGGAATTAGGCACCAAGGATATGCGGTTTATGGGAGCGGGAATCAACTTCAAAGTTTCATTCTAACCCTGACTCTATTTACCCCGGCGGTTATGCAGCCGCCTAATTTTCACCGGAACCACACTTTCATCAAAAAATCACACTATTTTTGTAACCGAACACGGGCGAGCAATGTCCTATGATTGTAAACAGATTATTCACTTTTAAAATGCAACGATTATGTGGGACGATTTTATACCGGTAATAGCCATTATTTGCACCATAGGCTTACCGATAGTTGCCGGATGGGTTCTGGGAATCCAATGGATTAAAAGTCGCAATGAAGAACGGATGGCGCTAATCAACCAGGGCATCATTCCCGCGGATAGTCCAA
>JAAYTC010000342.1 GCA_012518155.1 Bacteroidales bacterium
AGCCCAGGTTGTCGATGATCTCGTAACCCGCCGAAGCAAAGAAGTTACTCGAGAACTGCGCGCGTGCCAACCGCATCGCCAGGTTGCCTATGGTAAGCATAAACACCTTGGGGCGTTTCCCGCTCTGTTCGGTCGCCAGGCGCAGATCGTTAAAATCATCAGCTAAGCGCTTCGTGTTTAATTTTTTCAAGGGAGTAGAGGCATCGCTATCGCTGCAACCACATCCCGTTCCCGTAGCACCTTCTCCCTCTATTTTATCGCTCATCTTCTCGTTAAAATTGGGATATTGATTGGTACCAAGCAGCACTTCCCTTCTACTGGCAACCGCTTGGAAGCGTGCATCGGAAGAACCATTAATGGCATCCTGTACCGTGCCTGCCTTCAGTGCCTCGTAGAACCCGGTCTCTTCCGTTTCTAAGAAGAGCGACCACGCTTGTTGCGCGAGGGAAGAGGTGAGCGTTTCTATGTAATAAGAACCCGACGAGGGGTCGGTTACCTTATCGAAGTGCGCTTCTTCTTTCAGCAGTAGTTGCTGGTTAACCGCTACGCGCTCGGCAAAGGCGGTCGGTGTTTCGAACGTTTCGTCAAACGGGCGCACCGTGAGCGAGTCCACGGCACCCAACACGGCCGACATCGCTTCGGTTTGCGTACGTAACAGGTTGACGTACGGGTCGTAAAGTGTTTGGTTGAATCGGGAGGTGATCGCGTGGATATTCATCTTCGCGGCGCAACGGCAGGTACCATCTTCCGCCTTGTTATCGCAATCGTGTGGACAAGGTGGCTTGTACGCGTTCACGATCTCGGCCCAGAGCCAGCGTGCAGCCCGGAACTTGGCGATCTCCATGAAGTAGTTGGATCCCACTCCGAATTGAAACTTGATCTTCTTGGCCGCCATCTGCGGGTCCAATCCTCGTTCGATAAGCCCCTCCAGTACTTGGTTGCCATACGACAAGCTGTAGCCCAGCTCTTGGTAGCTGTACGCTCCCGCGTCGTTCATCCGGTTGCCCGTGATGGTGATGGCCCTGTATCGGGGCAGCGGCGCGGTAATCTTCGCGATCTCCACCGCCTTATCGAGCCACTGCGGTTCATCGATCCCTTTTTTCAAGATCTTCCGGAATGGATCGAACTCCACCGAACCAAAACACTCCAGCACGTTAAGGTTCAGCGACTGTATATATTGCACCACCAGCTTCGCCAAGTCGATGGTCCGGGAGATACAGGTACTGAAGTTCAGCTCCACCTTATCGGGCGCGATACCTTCGAGAAGCAGTTGTAAATTTTCCGCCGTAAGTTCGTTCTTAGGCAGCCGGAACCCGAAGGAGGTAATGCCCTTCTGTAACAGGGCCCGCGCCTTCTTGTTAGCGTCGGCAAAATTTTTCACGTTGATCTCCTGACGCACGTACCAGGTGTTGTCCTCCCGGGTGCTTCGTACGTAGGGGAACTGCCCGGGCAGGTTATTTACCGCGGGGAACCCCTCGACATCTTCCGCACGATAGAAAGGATTCACGCTAAACCCTTCGTCGGTTTTCCACACCAATCTCTTTTGGAAATCGGCCCCCTTGAGGTCACGTGTGACCACTTCCATCCACTCATCGGTGGAGACGGGAGAAAAATCGGTGAAAAGTTTCTCTCTCTGATTACTCATAGTTTGTAAATTATTTATTATTTTGAAGTTCGTTATCTATCGATATCCACGATCCGCCGATGACTACGAGCCAGTCACAAATTTTAGTCAACAGCCTTAAGTTCTACCAACAACTGCGCGATCTTGCCCGCCACAGCTTCGGCGTATCGTTTACCCTTTTCCGCGGTCGATTTTTTCGGGTCGCCAATCCCGGTATCTTTCGATACCTCGTCCCAATGTCGGGGGCTCCACCCCACCCGCTCGTCCAACGCCGCTACTTTTCCTCGTACCGTGGGACCGTCCCCTGCCCGTTCCATGGATACCAGTTCCGGGTGATAATGCAGCATCACGGAAGTTTCTTGTTCTCCGGCATGGTCATCGGGATCTGCCTCAAAGTACCCCTTTTTGGGAAGCACCGCGAACCAATCAACTACCGCGATTTTGAAATCGGGGAAATCCATTCCAAGGTCGCGTATATACGATTTAAAGCTGTTCCCGCCGTGGCCATTCACGATCACCATCTTCCGGAAACCTTGTCCATGTAGGGAAGTAACGATATCGAGGAGTATCGCTTTTTGCGTTTCACTCCGGGTATGCACACAAAAGGGTTTGTTCCATTGCCCCGCGTTCTGTGATCCGAAGTAAACGGGTGGAAGCACCATGCTGGTGACTCCCTGCTGGAATGCCAATTCGGCCGCATCGCTCGCGATCTCGCTCGAGAGGATGCAATCGGTCAAGTAAGGTAAATGGTAATTATGCGGTTCCATAGCACCCCATGGAAGAATCGCGATGTCGTACGCGTGCTCCTTCACGTCGCCCCAGTTAGCGAGTGACATGTGCAAGAAAGGGTTCTTATTATTTTTCATCATTACCATATTGGATTATATGGAAATCAAACCGTTACGGATGCTATAAAAGGTAAGCCCCGAAACGGTTTTGATACCCGTTTTAGCAATTATATTTTTGCGATGCGTGAGCACCGTGTTAAGGCTGATATTCAATTTTTCAGCGATCTCTTTGTTGATAAGTCCCTGTACAATTAGTCGCAATATTTCCGTCTCCCGGTTGGTCAGCGGGTGCCCTTTCCCGTCGGTGCGCACCGGCTGTTCATTTGTCATAGCGTATTGCAACTGCTCAATTCCCGTGGAGTCGAGTTCACTTATCTTCGGCCGAAGCACTTTATCCATCAGCCGATTATGGGCTTCGAGATCTTTTTCTAGCGAGTGGAGCGAGAAGATCACGGCGTGGCACAAATTTTGATTGTATTCGGCCGAAAGATGTTTGATCAGGATATTTTTCAGGTCATGCAGCAACTCGTCCGGGAAATCGTCCACGTAGCTATCGGTTTTCTGCAGTTGATGGATCATCCGTTGTTTGAACTTCAAAAAAAGATCTCGCAACATCACCAGCTCCTCGTTATCGGACCCGCTCACTGCAATAAACGCGTTCAAGTGCTTCTCGATATTGGGAATCAAATCGTGGATATAGCTTTCGATGGTTTGATGAAAATAGTCGGCAATAGGCTCCACGCTGAACAATTGAAGAGAAGCGTCAGGTATATAGGCTTTATCGAGGTAGACATTGAGGACAGTAAGTATAAAGTCGACGTTCAAGTGCTTCTCGTCGCAGAGTTCCTGCAGCGTTTTATCTCCCACGCCAAGTCGTATCCCGAAACGATTCAGCACCGGTATCAGCTCGTTATGCTCCGCGAGCAGGTGAGCCACAACACTATGTGGGTTGAGTAGCGACACGTCCCTATTTTGATTGCCTGTTTAAATTTGTCTTCGGTCGCGAGGCGTACTGCCGGTTCCGCTGATACTCCTTGCGGTAATGGCGGAGCGTGTCCAACGGGTGCAGAAACAACATTCGCGGCCCAGCGAAGCGCATCGCGTCTTTAATTCGTTGGCGCATATCGGGTTTGTAACAGTGGACTGGACAATTCCCACAGGTGGGTTTTTCTTCGCCAAAAGGGCACCGTTCCAATCGCTGCAACGCATACTCCCTCAACTCCTCGCATGCCCGGCACAACTCTTTCCCTGGGAGTCGATCTTCGCGGTGGGCCGATCGGCAATGGATGGCGATCATTTTACTAACAACTTTCTTCTCTCCCTCGTTCATCCGTTCTCTTCCATCAAACAATACAATTCGTTAAAACAACGGCTTCAATAATAGAGGTTGAAGCCTGTTTTTTAACGGAGTGTAAAATTAGCCATTTTCTTGATCGTTGCCAAATTATGCTCCCCTTTTCTATTCGCGAATAGGCGATAACAGGAAGATCTCCCCGGGCAGCTCCTCGATAAAATAACCCTCGTAGAGCTGAAGAATCCACCCCTCTCCTTTCACGATATTATTGTTGATTTCCAAAGGTTCAGAAACGATTACCCATCGCCAGTCCGACCGAAGCAGCGCACCTCCCTCCTTCACGGTGAGGATGCCCCAGTTATCGCTGATCTCCACGGTGGGGTATACCGTACCTTCGTCCTCATCGAGCGGAATCAGGTTTCGGGGATCGAACGACATGCTCATATCTTCAAGACGAATTTCGAGGTGAGGCAAATCGAAAAACAACTCGCGATACCGATCAAGCTCCTCCTCGTTTCTCACGGAACGACGCGCTTCTTCTGCTATGATCTTAGCCCCGTTATACTCCTCGGCCACCTGTCGAACATAGGATTGCAACAGGATACGCCTCTCCATACCGAAGGCCTCGGCAAAAAGTTCGGTAAGCACCGTTTCGTTATCAACCGCGTGGTTCCACAGGTTTTCTTTTTGGTGAAGAAAAAAACCGTAGATGGGAATCGTTTCGTACGCGAACGAACGGACAAAAGTGGGGGTATCATGAAACTGGATGGCTCGCCTTACCAGGTAGTCGCGCCACTCCCATTTGTCGCGGCCGCTCATCATCTGCCCGGTGTACGTGGCCAGTCCCTCTAGCAATTCAAGACTGTTTTCCGACAATTCTGACCCTCGGTACAGCTGGTGGCGATATTTACGAAAAAGAAGCGCGTTGCGAAGATGCTCTTCGGCACGATTAAGACGAGGCGACCTTAATGCTGCTTCCAATGCCTTCATCTCAAGACGCAGGTAAATTCTACCCTCCCTTAGATCGAGGTGTTGGTTATCCTCTCGTCGGGTCAAAAATCCAAGAAAAGGCTGCGCAACGTGGAACAGCTCGTGCGTGACGATATCGACCCGCCCGTACAAGTTCGATGACAGCGGCAACGTGAGCATGGCCCAATGTTTGCCGCTCCACTTGATATCGGTATTCGAAACGGGGACACCCTTAGGTAGTATACCCATGTAAATGTTGTTCGCGGCAGAAAGATATCCCTTTTCGTCCGGCTCGTTGGCGAAAACCTCCCGGGTACCGGGATGAACAAGTAAGATGGGACCGTAAATATCTTTATTCCAGAGATACTCATGCTTTGCCGTGGCTTCTTTAACCTGCTTGAAATAGAGTGTTATGCTGTCCCTATTTTGATACGACTTGCTGGCCGCGACGAATGCTGCAGCGGCAATAAACAGGATCGTTATCAGGATTTTTTCGCGCATAGCATGCTATCGTAACGGATTTATCTCTTTTTTGGAAGCCGCATCACCCGTGCCGAAAGGTGTGTCACCCATTTTCGGGGGAAAAAACGTATCGCGAAGGGAGCAATTTTATTCATCGCCCCGTGAATGGCGACTGGCTTTCCTTTCATCATAGCATCGTACCCCAATCGGGCAACGTCGCTCGCGCGGGCAATCTTCACGTTTTTGACTAGTCGCGACGCGCTCATTCCCGATTCCTCTCCAAAGTAGGTACTGGTGGGGCCGGGGCATAACACGGTTACGCTGGTACCCTCTTCACCCAGCTCATGGTTCAGTGCTTCCGATAGTTTGAGCACGTACGATTTGGTAGCAAAGTAGACCGCCATCATGGGCCCGGGTTGAAAAGCCGCGGTGGAAGCGATGTTCAGTATTTTACCCCCCTGTTTCCCCTTCCACTCGTTCACGTAGAGGTGCATAAAATAGGTGAGTGCCATCGTGTTGAGCTCAATCATCGTTTTATAACGCTCCCATGGCTTATCCATAAATCGTCCCCAATCGCCGAAGCCCGCGTTGTTGATCAGGTAGTCGATTCGAATTCCGGCCTGTTTCACCTCATCGAACACCTCTTTCGGCGCATCCGCTTCGCAAAGATCTTTCACGATCACTCGAACTTCCACCCCATATTGATCTTCCAGTTCTTCTTTCAAACGGGTTAAATATTCGCTGCTCCGTGCGACGAGCACCAAGTTGCAACCCTTCTTCGCGAGTAGCCGTGCCAACTCTTTCCCGATCCCTTTTGAAGCTCCGGTTATCAATGCTGTTTTTCTCATATCCTCCTCATTATTTGAGACAAAATTAAACTATTTTTCTTCTATCCTGTCAAACAAGAGAAGAAAAATATAAAGAGATTGCCGGGATCGGGAACGATTCTCGGATTGCTTCCCACCCCACATCCTTGCAATATTTAATAAATTGGGTTCTAATTGATCGAGCGTATTCTGATTGTGAAATTGGGGTACGCTCATTTTTTAACTTCGCTTTCTCGATTTATCGATCCGCAAAAAGATGAAAAGCAGGATGGTAAAGCCCCACAGCGACGATCCGCCGTAACTAAAAAAGGGAAGAGGAATGCCGATCACCGGCATGATTCCTATAACCATCCCTATATTAACAAGCAGGTGAAACACGAAAACGCTCACCACCCCATACCCGTATACCCTTCCAAACACGGTGGTTTGTCGTTCCGCCATACTTAGCAGCCGCAACACGAAAATCATAAAAAGGATAAGAACGAGTGCCGATCCGATAAAACCATGCTCTTCGCCGATGGTACAAAATATAAAGTCGGTGTCCTGTTCCGGCACGTACTTGAGCTTCGTTTGCGTGCCGTTCAGGTAACCTTTGCCGGTGAGCCCTCCCGAGCCGATAGCAATCTTGGACTGTCCCACGTGATATCCCGCCCCGCTCAGGTCTTGCTCCATCCCGAGCGTCACCTTGATACGCATTTGCTGGTGAGGTTGCAAGACGTCGAGAAACACGTATTCGGCCGACTCCAAGAAGGCAAAAGAGCCGACCAAGAAGAGCAAGATATAGAGATAGGTTCTTTTCCAATGCCGGAAAAAAAGGAACAGAAGGTATAACGCTCCCACGCCAAGCGCGATCAAGGCAGTCAGCCCCCAATCGATCTCTATCGAAAAAAACGACGCGATATAGGCAACTGCAAAGGGAACACCCGCGAAGAGAAGAAACCGAAAAGAGGTGCCCTTCAATTTGAGATAGCTCCATACCATGCCTGCTGAGAAGAGAATGATCAGGACGATAGAGACGAGCTCTCCCTCCGAAAGCATACCCATTTGGTTTTCCGAAAATCGAATGCCCAAGATAAAGTAGATGATGGCCGCGATACCCATGAAAAGGAAACCACCCGGAAGGCCCTCTCGATACAACACGAGGATAAAGCTGAGATAGACCAACGCGGTGCCGGTCTCGCTTTGTAGGATAACCAAGATGGTGGGCACCAGAATGATGCAGCTCACCAGCAAGAGGTTTTTTGTTTCCATCAGCCGGAACCCGTACGTGTTAAACACCCTAGCCAAGGTTAAAGCGATGATAAACTTCATGAACTCTGCCGGTTGGATACGCACCGGCCCAAGGATAAGCCACGAGCGGGAACCGTTGATCTCTTCCGCCACGATGGCTGTAACGGCTAGCAGCACGACCCCCACCACGTAGAGGAAGAAGGCGTATGTTTCGTAAAAGCTTACATCAATTTTGAGCAGCGCGAAAGCAAGTAGCAGCGAAGTCCCCATCCAAATAAGCTGAGACCCCGCTCGAGTGGAAAGGTCAAACAAGCCCGTGGCATTTTCAAGATCGAAGCTCGCGGCGTAGATATTGAGCCATCCCACGACGACGAATAGCAGGTAGAAGAAAACGATGGGTTTATCCACCTTTCCTTTCTCCTCACGTTCGTTATATCCTTGATAGACCATAATTTTAATGTGCCAATGTGACTAATGTGCCAATGTGACTAATTAATTCTTAATTACTAATTACTCGGCAGGTTCCTTGTATAAAAATAGGGCAATATTTCCCGATTTACAATCATTTCTTCCAACCATTTATCCGTTTCGGGCACCTCACCAAAGAAATATTTTTGCAACATCAGTCGAGCAACAGGCACCGCGTTAGTGGCACCGAAACGTCCATTCTCTACCACTACCGCGATAGCTACCTGAGGATTATCTTTAGGAGCGAAGCCCAAGAACAACGAGTGGTCGTCGCCATGCGGGTTTTCCGATGTTCCGGTCTTCCCACAAACTGTCACGTGGGGTTCCAAGTTGATGCCGCGTGCCGTGCCGCGTGTAACGGCATCGGCCATTCCTTCCACTATCAGTTCGAAATGTTCCCGGTTGATCCCCGACTCATGTTTGGCAGTGTATATTGGATCCAGTGCTGCTCCTTTCCGTTCCTTTACGACGTGTGGGGTGTAATAGTGTCCCCGGTTAGCAATCATGGCTCCCATGTTCGCGATCTGAAGAGGGGTGGAAAGAATCTCTCCTTGGCCAATCGCTATCGAAATAATATTATGCGCGTACCATCGATCGGTTCCGAACACGTTGGTGTAAAATTTACTATTCGGGATAAATCCCCTTCCTTCGGAAGGCAAATCCACGCCCAACGGGTAACCGAAACCCATGTTCACCATATGGTCGCGCCACACGTCAAAGGCATCCGTCACACTCGCGTATCGGGTACGGTTGCCCAACATATGATTGAGGCCATAGCAAAAGAAAGAGTTGCAAGAGGTGGTAATAGCGTATTGAACAGCCGTAGGCGAAGCGTGTCCGTGGCATCGGGGGCGCCCACCTAACGGGGGGTATCCCCCGTAGCACGCGTAATGTGTTTCCGGGGTAATGATTCCCTCCTGAAGGAAAATGAGCCCCTGCGTGGGTTTGAAGGTAGAACCTGGCGGGTAGGTGCCTGCTATCGACCGGTTAATCAGCGGCCTGTAGGGATTTCTTTCGAGCTCCAGGTAGTTGCTTCCGAACATTTTACCGGTGAGCAAAGCCGGATCGTAGGTAGGTGCCGACACCATGGCAAGTATTTCGCCCGTGGAGGGTTCAATCATCACGATGCTTCCCACTTTATTATGAAATAAATGTTCTCCGTATGCCTGTAGCTCGATATCGATACCGAGGGTGAGGTCTCGCCCCGAGACCGGTGCTTTATCGTGCGCTCCCTCCTCGTATCTCCCTTGTATACGACCGTGTGCATCCCGAAGTAGCACTTCAACTCCTTTTTCTCCACGTAAATCTTCCTCATGAGATAATTCAATGCCTGACTTCCCCACGTAATCGCCCCACGCGTAATAGGGGTCTGCCGCCATTTTATTTCGATCTACCTCTGCAATGTAACCCAAAACGAGTCCCATATTGGGAAAGTTATATTGCCGCTCCGTACGATTCTGTATATATATTCCCGGAAATTTATACAGTTTCTCTTGCAACAACCCGTATTCCTCCACGTTGAGTTGCGACATGAACAGTTGGGGCGTGTAGGATGAGTATCCGGGGTTTCTTCGCCGATCTTTCATCTCGGCATCTAAGGTATGGAACCGTTCCAGATCGATATTAAGCGTTTCGCAGAAATCGAGCGTATCGAATCGACTCATTTCTCGCACTACCATCATCACGTCGTACGTGGGCCGGTTATAAACAAGCAGTTCGCCATTACGATCATAAATGGCACCCCGCGCAGGGTAGAGCGTTCTTCGGAAGAAAGCATTGCTATCGGCGTATTCGCGATATTGGGGGTTTAGAATCTGAAGGTTGAAGAGCTGAGCGACATAAACAAGCCCTATGATCACCACCACGGTAGCGATCACGTACTGTCTGCTTGATAATGGATTACGTTTGCTCACCTGCTTTGTTCTTGTACATTAAACTATCGAGTGCCAAAATAAGGACCACGGAAATGAGAGACGATGAAACAATTCGAAGGAGCGTATTCATCAAGTTGAATAGGGTAAACGACTCGATGAAGAACAGCAACGTGAGGTGCAGGACGACGGTAAAAACAGTGAACCGGACGAACGGGCCTGCTGCCGTGTAAATCCCGGGCACGAAATCCTCGTACTCCACACGCGAGAAAAAGAGACTGATGATGGGCCGTCGAAACGCCGCGACGATGGTGGTAGCGGCGGCATTCATACCGGGGGTATTTAAAAAAACATCAATGATCAGCCCCATCAGGAATCCCATGATAATCCCGTAAAACGGGTTTCGCCCCACGGGGAGCTTCAGTAGAAAATAGTGATACAATACCGGTGTAGCCACACCAAAGAGCGTGATCCTGTTAAGCAGCATTACCTGTAAAAAGATCAACAGCAAAAAAAGCAGCCATTCATTTAGATAACTTATCTTCATTGCAACGTCTCTTCGAGTGTTTTTTGCTCTTCGTACAACGCATCCCGGATGATAAACACGTCCTGCAACGAGTAAAAATCGGTTGCCAGTTGTATCGTAAACGTGTTAAAATTATCGTCTTTCGATTCACCCATGCCGCTCACGGTTCCTATAACCAGGCGTTTTGGGAAGATACGCGAAAAACTGGTGATCACCGTGTCGCCCACCTGAAAGGACTCATGCTTTGGTAATTCTCCCAGTTGAGCTTGGCGTACGTTTTTTCCATTCCATGAGACGGAGCCGTAGTTTTCGGAGTTTTTTAACTTCGCGCTCAAGCGGAATTTGGGATTAATAACTGGGATCACCATTGAAAATCGATCCGACACGTTCGAAACCACGCCGACGACGCCACGCTGGGAGATCACTCCCATATCGGGACGCACGCCATGCGATGCCCCTTTATTCAGGGTGATAAAATTGTTCGGTCCCGCGAAGCTGAGGTTCACCACCTCCGCCGGGATAAAGTCGAACCTTACCTGTTCCGTTGTATCGACCACGAAAGCCTCTACCGCGACCGAATCGTCCTCGGCCTTTAGTTCCATTTGAGCCTTTAGCGCGAAGAGGTCCCGTTCGAGTTGCGCGTTTCGCTCGAGCAGCTGTTGGTTGTTCTTTTTCAGGTGCAAGAAAGAGGTGACATTATTGGCTACCGCGTATGTCCACCCCATTACCCGATTGGCAGAAGTGAGATAAACACTCCGCTGGTAGGAGTTGCACGCGAATACGAGATAGAAACTGAATGCAATGAGCAAGATTGCAACCAGCCAATGACTATTTCGTATGATAAAATTAAAAAGATTCCGCATGCATCATGTCACATCTTACATCAAACTCGAATGGAGATTAGCGCATCAAGAATGCAAACCGTTCGATATTCCTTAACGCGATACTGGTTCCTTTTGCCACCATGTGTAAGGGGTCATCAACTACTCGGAAAGGGATACCAATTTTCTCGGTCAACCGCTTGTCGATTCCGCGCAACAAAGCCCCTCCTCCGGTAAGGTAGATACCATTTCGCACGATATCGGCATACAGTTCCGGGGGAGTATGTTCCAGCGCGCTTAGGACCGCAGAATCGACTTTAGTAACCGATTTCTCGATGCAATGGGCTACTTCCTGGTGCGACACCGGCACATCCATCGGCAGGGAAGTCATCCGGTTAGGCCCATGCACGATAAAGTCTTCCGGTGGATTGTCGAGCTCCGTAAGTACCGACCCCACGTTAATTTTTATCTGCTCCGCGGTACGGTCTCCCACCTTCATATTGTGTTGACGCCCCATGTAATCCTGTATATCTTCGGTGAAGTCATCCCCCGCGATCTTGATCGATTTATTGGAGACGATTCCTCCCAACGAGATCACGGCAATTTCAGTGGTTCCACCGCCTATATCAACAATCATGTTTCCTTCCGGTGCTTCCACATCGATTCCGATTCCCAAGGCGGCTGCCATCGGTTCGAAAATCATGTAGACATCGCGTCCGCCCGCGTGTTCGGCCGAATCTCGCACCGCGCGTATTTCCACCTCGGTACTTCCCGACGGGATACATATAACCACTCGCAGTGAAGGAGAAAAGAGCCCGCCCTTGTTTTTATTTGCCATTTTAATCATACCCCGAATCATCTGCTCGGCCGCGTTAAAATCGGCAATAACACCATCTCTCAATGGCCTCACCGTACGAATATTTTCATGGGTTTTCCCGTGCATCTGCCTTGCCTTCTCGCCTAACGCGATCATTTTGTCGGTTCTGCGGTCCAATGCCACGATGGAAGGTTCGTCCAGCAGGATTTTCCCCGCGTTGTTCACGATAACGGAGTTGGCGGTACCGAGATCCATTGCCAACTCTTGCGTAAATGAAAAAATGCCCATAGTCTATTTTTTTGTGCTATTGACGTAGCGAGTTTGTTTTTTTAATTAATGTTTAAAGTGGCGAACACCCGTCGTTACCATCGCCAAGCCATTCCGGTTGCAGTAATCAATTGACTCCTGATCTCGGATAGACCCACCCGGTTGAATCACGGCGGTAATTCCCGCTTCATGCGCTATCTCCACGCAATCGGGGAAGGGGAAAAAAGCATCGCTCGCCATCACTGCTCCTTTCAGGTCGAAGTTAAACGTTTTTGCCTTTTCGATTGCTTGCTTCAACGCGTCCACCCTTGAGGTTTGCCCGGTGCCGCTCGCGATCAGTTGCCTGTTTTTAACCAGTACAATAGCATTGGATTTGGTATGTTTCACCAGAATATTGGCAAATAACAAATCCTCTTCCTCTTGAGCAGACGGTGCTTTATCGGTCGCCACGCGAAGGTCAGCGTCAGTTTGCACGCTCACGTTTGCCTCTTGCGCCAATACACCGTTTAGCAAAGAGCGGTATTGAAATGGGCGATCGGTGTTGTCTTTCGATTTCTGTATCAAAATTATACGATTTTTCTTTTGAAACAAAATATCGAGCGCGTCTTTATCATAAGAAGGCGCGATAACTACTTCAAAAAAGATCTCGTTGATCGCTTCGGCAGCCGCTTTATCAATCGGGCGGTTGGTGATCACGATTCCCCCGAAAGCGGAAACGGGATCGGCAGCCAGTGCTGCTTCCCAAGCCTCTTTCACGGTCGGGCGGCACGCCATTCCACAAGCATTATTGTGTTTCAAGATGGCAAGGGCCGTCTCCTTTACATCGCCTATAAGCGAAACCGCTGCATCGATATCAAGAAGGTTATTATA
The DNA here is from genome assembly GCA_012518155.1 of Bacteroidales bacterium. Lineage (GTDB taxonomy): Bacteria > Bacteroidota > Bacteroidia > Bacteroidales > Dysgonomonadaceae > Proteiniphilum. Next base: position 12,835 of record JAAYTC010000342.1, read on the forward strand.
CGATATCTCCTTGCCGTGAAGTTGTTCAAATAGCTGGTTAAAATTACCGTAGAAGGTGCCCTTTTGATGCGGGTTCTCGCCATAACGGAGAGGCTTTGCTTCATCGAACGCCAAGCGGAGAGCCGAACCTTCGTCCTGATCAAAATAACGGAAGATGGCCGTGTCGTAAGCCGAAGTAACTTTGAACGCTTCCTTCGCGAACCACGCTCTCTCCTCGAGGGTAGATTCCCCTTTCCCCTCTTTCAGGAGATCAAGCAACGGCTTGTACTGATGTCGAGAACCGGCGATCAGCACGTTTTTGTGATTTTTGGCCGCCCCCCGAATAAGGGAGATGCCACCTATATCGATTTTTTCGATTATCTCCTCCTCGGTTCCTCCCGCGGCTACGGTTTCCTCGAACGGGTAAAGATCCACGATGACCAAGTCGATGGATGGAATATCGTAGGACTTCACCTGTTTTTTATCCGCCTCGTTATCGCGGCGATAAAGAATCCCACCGAAAATTTTCGGGTGAAGAGTTTTCACCCTCCCTCCCAAAATCGAAGGGTAACCACTCACATCTTCCACCGCTTCACACTCGTAGCCGAGCGACTCGATAAAGTCACGTGTTCCACCGGTGGAAACAAATTTGACACGTAAATAATTTAGTTCTTGAAGTATCTCTTCCAATCCCTCTTTGTGATACACAGAAACGAGGGCGGTTTGAATTTTTTGTGACATTCTCTGCCTATTTGACACGTTATACTATAAAATGAGTACAAAGGTATAAAATCTATCGCTCATTTTAGTGAATTGAACCATTAGTTTTCTTAAATTCCAAGAATAAGGCAAAGAGCTTGAAAAAAGATAGAGATAACGCGCGTAAGACGGTTACGATAAGAAGATGTAAAGCTGTTTGCACAAAAAAAACAGCCTACAATCACTTGCGGGCTGAGCCTCGTGGCCGTGTATAAAATGGTGTTGGCCACTACTTATTGAGAGAATGAAAAATTTCTATTGTTTATTTTCTGATGCAAAGCTACGGAAAGTGTGTGGAATGAAACTCTTTTCGTGGTTAAGTTAAAATGAAGTTTTGGTTACGAAAATGTTAAGGGGAGAATTATTGATGTGATGATGGGAATAATCTGCTAATGAGACTAATGTGACTAATGAGATTAATGTGCCAATGTGCCAATGTGCTAACCTGAGACTAATGTGAAATAAAACAAGGGTGCCGCGTGATGCAACACCCTTGTATGCCTATAGATCAATGGAAATCTCACTTCACTTCCCAGCCCAACGCGCTAGCACCTAATACTGCCGCATCACTTTCTTTAAGTTCGGAGAACATCAGTTTCACTTTATCTCTATAAATCGGCAGCATGTTTTTCTCCATGCTTTCGCGAATGGGATCCATAATCAGTTCGCCCGCTTTCGAGAGCCCCCCGAAAAGGATGATAGCTTCGGGACTGGAGAAAGCAACGAAGTCGGCAAATGCCTCACCCAACATATTCCCGGTGAATTTAAATATATCTTTGGCCATTTCATCCCCTTCCATGGCTGCATCGAACACATCTTTTGAAGTGATATCATCGATAGGTATATCACGCAGGCGTGTATTAACATCGGGTTTCAATTCAAGGTATTCACGTGCGGTGCGAGCCATACCCGTGGCAGAAGAGTATGCTTCGAGGCATCCGGCCCTTCCACATCCACAGAGGCGTCCATTTTGGCGTCGTACGATCACGTGTCCCAGTTCACCCGCAAACCCGTCGTGTCCGTAAACCAATTGCCCGTTCACCACGATACCGCTTCCCACGCCTGTACCCAAGGTGATCACGATAAAATCTTTCATACCCCTTGCCGCGCCGTACGTCATCTCGCCAATCGCTGCCGCATTGGCATCGTTCGTAAGGGCCACCGGTATTCCTACCCGGTCTTCCAACATCTGCGCGAAGGGGATCACTCCCTTCCAAGGAAGGTTGGGTGCAAACTCGATGCTACCGGTAAAATAATTGCCGTTGGGCGTTCCCGCGCCAATCCCTTTGATTTGATCCTTTGTAGCTGTTTTTTCGATAAGATCATTGAGCAAATTGGTAAGCTCATCCAAGTAATCTTCCACGTTGGGGTGCTTTCCTGTTTTGATACTTCCACTCAAGATAATCTGACCTCTCTTGTCCACGATGCCGGCCACTGTATTTGTTCCGCCTACATCAATACCTATTGCATAGGGTTTATCCATGATTTGTTTTATTAAAAGTTATTCAATGATGAATAGTGTGTTACGTAGGCACAAATATAATGGTTTTTCGTTAAAGCAGGTCCAATTCCGAACAATAATTTCATTTCATCCTTGTCGGTACATGGAATTTGCGACATTCATTCACAATTGGATGGTATAAATCTACCACTTCGTTCTAAGCGGTTACAATCTGGGATCAACGTATTCGCTTTCCAAGGCAAGCACTCCGAATACTGCTTCATGGATTCGCCTTAAAGGTTCTTTCTTCACAAACCTCTCTAAACTTTCAACACCCAACGCGAACTCTCTAAGCGCCAAGGATTGCTTACGGGAGAGCCCTCTGTTTTTGAGCCTCTCCATATTTTCCGGAGTATCGTATTCGGGACCATAAATAATTCTCAGGTACTCGTGTCCCCTGCATTTTACCGCCGGTTGCAGGAGCCCGTCGGAACCATACGCGATAAAATCATACGGTTTCACGACCATCCCTTCGTCCCCGTTACTCGTCAGGTTGAGCCACCATTGAACCGCTTCATCACAACTCGCGTTGTCATTCAAATCAACAATTTTATATCGGGTAGCTAAAAAGAGTTTATCGTCCCCCTTACAAATCCCCGCGATGTAAAAAAGGATAATTGGGATTCGGTTTGATAAGGTGATAAAAATCAAATAGACATGCTTTATCAAGTCCGAATAGTCCTTTTTTGTCCCTTTTAACAAGAAAACTGCTTCAACGTTTCAAACCCGCTCCAGCACTCGTCTAACGCTATACCATCGCTAGGTTTTACCTGCATCTCACTCGGAGCCCCTCCGTACTCCCTTCATAGCCTCCACGTAGCCTCCTTATAAATTATCGGAGAGACTACGGAGAGAATATGGACTTAATATGGACTTAGTATGGACATAATCTATCCCAAATTCGGCTTAAAACTAACGCGATAACCGCTTTTCCTAATCGGAAAATGTCTTTTGTTATCCCGGTATCATATTTCAAAGAGGAAAGGTTTGTTCAGCAACCGATAATACACATCGACTATCGATGCGTTTGCAAAGAGGGTGTCCTTTTCTTTTTCCATGCCGTATGCATCATGAATATGTCCGAAAAGATGGTATCGGGGACGGATATCCATTACGGTTTGTAACAAATCACGATCGCCATAATGGATATTGGCGGAGTTGTCCAGTATGCCATAGGGAGGCTGGTGCGTCATTAGGATATCCGTATCATCGGGTATTTTTTGAAAGCTTTCATCGTAGTTCCCCGAGATTATATCTTCCATGAACAGAGGCATTCCATGGAATTTAAGACCGTTAATCACCACACTTGAATGGTACATATAAAAACAGTTCTCGGGTAAACCCTCTATATTTGCTTCATGGAGGCAGTTATCATGGTTGCCAGCAATAAAAACTTTGTAGGTATAGGGCAGCGACGAAAACCATTGGATAAAATCGAACACTTCATCTTCTGAACCGGCAAAGGATATGTCCCCCGAGTGCACGATAACGTCGGCTCGCGGCATATCGCTCAATTGATGATGCTGACCATGGGTATCGGAAATGTGAAGAATGCGCATGGACTATACCGATTCATTGGAACGATGAAACAAAGGAGCGGATAAAGCGATTCGGGCACAGACCTCCGCATCGGCCAAAGCATGATGGTGGTTGTCTAGGTTATACCCAATATGCTTTGCCACAGTCTTCAATTGATAATTCTGTAAGCCTGGAAAATGCTTCTTTGCCGCTCGACAGGTGCAATGAAATGTATAATCGGGTACTTGATTCCGTATAGATCGTGTACGGCCTTTAAACGACCGGAATCGAACGGACTATTATGAGCAATCAGTGGCAAATCCTTTAGTTTAGGCGAAATCTCCTGCCAAACCTCCGGGAATTCAGCTTCATTAAGCGTGTCATAGTAGGTAAGTCCGTGAATCCCGGTCGCCCAGAAGGAGTAAAAATTAGGGCGAGGACGCACGAGCCGGTAAACCCTATCAACTATTATTTCATTCTCCACAATAACGACTCCAACACTGAAAATGCTGGAGCGATTGTGATTGGCTGTCTCAAAATCAATCGCTGCGAAAGATTTCATAGTTCTCTATTTTTTAACGAGATGAACACTAAATCACACCTATCGATTAAATCATCTCTTCTTAATCCTCTACTTTGAAGATTAACTTGTTTTAAATTCTCTATAAAAGTAGAATTATGAAACGTCAAATAACAGCACAGCGTGTATGGTGTTATATTTTTACACTAAACCGATTTTCTATGAAACAATAGAAAAAAGGAGCGTTTTAGCCCCCAAGTAAATATCACACCTTCAAAGATACAGTTTATATTAGGATAAAAATCCGCGCTCAGAGGATTTTGTTTAACAAAGATTGGGTAGAATCGGCAGGTAAATGGTATATTTGCAGATTCAATTCCCTTTTAACGGATAAAGACCGTCAAAAGAAGCAATTTTCAGGAAACAAGCGACAATTATTAACAATTAGATACAAACACACGTAACTCATGAACGAGATTAAATTTTACAACGGGGAGAATATCCCGTTGGAACTGCACAAGGTAAGGGTGGTACAAAAACTCCACCTGGTTCCTATCGAGAGAAGGTTAGAGGCACTGCAGGAAGGCGGGTTCAACACTTTCCGGCTTAGTACGAAAGATGTTTTCCTTGATATGCTGACCGACAGTGGAACCAACGCGATGAGCGATAATCAGATGGCATCGATGATGCAGGCAGACGATGCCTACGCGGGTTCGCAGAGCTTCTTCCGACTTCAAAAGGCAGTGGAAGAGGTACTGGGAAAGAAGTATTTTCTACCCGTTCACCAAGGGAGGGCGGCGGAAAATATCCTCTCGAACGCGTACGTAAGGAAAGGGAACCTGGTGCCCATGAACTATCATTTCACTACAGCCATGGCTCATATTACACAATACGGTGGAAAAATCGCGGAATTGCTATATGATGAAGCATATGTAATCAACTCTTCTCACCCCTTTAAAGGGAACATGAATATCGAGAAACTTGAGGAGGTGATCAAAGTACAAGGATCCAAGAATATACCGTTTATCCGAATGGAAGCCTCTACCAACTTGATCGGGGGACAGCCCTTCTCGGTGCAAAACCTAAGGGATGTAAGAGCCATTGCCGATAAATACAATATCCGCTTGGTATTAGACGCGAGTCTTTTGGGAGAGAACGCCTACCTGGTTATCCAACGGGAAGAGGAATTCAAAGATAGCAGCATGGGTGAAGTGATGACGCTTATGACCGGCCTGGCCGATATTGTCTATTTCTCTGCCCGCAAGCTGAGTTCATCACGCGGAGGGGGTATCTGCACGGATAGCATGGATTTTTACCGCGAACTGGAGGCACTGGTACCCCTGTTCGAAGGGTTCCTGACCTACGGGGGGATCTCCGTACGAGAGATTGAGGCGATGGCCGTGGGGCTGTACGAGACGCTCGATGAGACGATGATCAGCCAGAGTCCCGACTTCATTGCTTACTTGGTGAACGCGCTTGATGCACAGGGAGTACCCGTGGTGAAGCCAGCCGGGGTACTGGGTGCACACGTTGACGCGATGAAGATATGCGAACATATCCCGCAAAAGGAGTATCCCGCGGGAGCATTGGCTGCTGCATTATTCCTAATTTCAGGGATTCGTGGTATGGAGAGGGGGACCATGTCGAATCAACGGGATGAATATGGCAACGAGACGTATGCCGATATGGAGCTGGTGCGTCTGGCGGTGCCCCGCCGTGTATTCACCCTGTCGCAAATCAAATACGTGATAGACCGGATGACCTGGCTGTACGAAAACCGAGAGTTAATCGGTGGCCTGCGCTTCGTGTATGAGCCGCCGGTACTGCGGTTCTTCATGGGAGGAATGGAACCGGTAAATGATTGGCCGCAGAAGCTGATCGCGAAATTCAAGGAGGATTTCGGGGAGAGTCTGTAACACAAAGACTAGAGTTTATAAAGGCTATAGAAAGCAGAAAAAAATTACTAAGAAGTAGAGTGAAATGAAGGCCGTCTGAAGAGATGGCCTTTTTTATTTCACCCGATTTATCATAATTTAATCGGCATACCCTGCCCCGTTTCATTCATTTGTTGTATTTTTAAAAAATATTCATTGCATTCACGGTCTTGTTCCACCCTTCAGCCTAAGCAACAGGTGATCAGGAGTAATCGTATGCAGTAAATTCAATAGTATAATATGAAGAAAAATGTTCTCCTTTTCGTGGGATTGCTGCTACTAGCCAGCACGATGTCAGTGTACTCGCAAGAAATTATTGCCCACCGCGGTTATTGGAAAATAGAGGGATCGGCACAAAACTCTATCGATGCTCTAATGAAAGCGGACTCCATTCGTGCCTATGGATCCGAAGTCGACATATGGTTGTCCTCCGATGGAGTACCGATCGTGAATCACGATGCCGATGTAACGCTCGATGGTGAAAAACTGATCGTGCAAGACACCCCTTTTGCCACCCTGCGAAAGGTAAAACTGGCCAACGGCGAACCACTACCTACCGTGGAGGAGTACTTGGATGCTTTCGCCCAATGCACGCACACCAAGCTGATTATCGAGTTCAAAACGCACCGGTCAAAAGAGCGCGAAAACATGCTGGCCGAAAAAGTAGTGAACATGGTGAATGAACGGGGATTACAAAACAGGGTAGAATATATCTCGTTTGGGCTTCATTTTGTTCAACAGGTAAAAAAGCTGGCTCCCGAAGCACCGGTTTATTACCTGAATGGCGACCTCACCCCAAGGGTGCTCTCCACGATGGGGATAGACGGTATCGACTACCATTTCAACGTGCTCTTTAAACGCCCCGAATGGGTAAAAGAATCGCACGAATTGAATCAAAAAGTGAACGTGTGGACCGTGAACCGACCCGAAGATATACAGAAAGTGATCGATCTAAAAGTCGATTTTATTACTACCGATGAACCCCTTCTCGCGAGAGAAATATTGGACAATCAATGAATCTGCAAGAACAACTCAAAAAAGCGATCGAGATTGCCATCTCCGCCCACGAAGGGCAACTGGATACCCACAACGGGCGCCCCTATATCGAGCATCCTTTCCGGGTGATGAATGCCGGTCACACTCTGCAAGAAAAGATCGTGGGCATTCTCCACGATGTGGTAGAAGATACGCCTTGGACGATCGATAAACTCGCGCAAGAGGGATTTTCGGAAGAGATTGTTGCTGCTATCAACGCGATAACACACCGCGATAACGAGTCGTACGACGATTACATGCTGCGGGTACAAGCCAATCCCATTGCCACTCGCGTGAAGCTGAACGACCTGACGGACAACATGGATATCCGCCGATGGGAAGAAATCCATTACCACGAGCTGGCACGCCTACAGAAATACCTGAAGGCCTACAAGCAGTTGACCGAACAAAACGACGAGGAGGAATAAGCGTGGCAGGTATCTATATTCACGTTCCCTTTTGCAAGGAACGGTGCACGTACTGCGATTTCTACACGGTGACCGACGAGTCACGGATGGATGAATTCGTGGAGGCTCTCTGCATCGAAGCGGAATCAAGGAAAGAAGAGGTGAAAGAACCGGTGCAGACTATCTACTTCGGAGGGGGCACCCCTTCGCGTCTCAGCACGGAACACTTCAGTGCAATCTTCGATACGCTGTACCGTCACTACCCCATCGATCCCGCGGCCGAGATCACGGTGGAAGCCAACCCCGATGACCTTTCGGAAGAGTACTTAATACGGTTGGCTCAACAACCCATCAACCGACTCAGCATCGGAATCCAGAGCTTCAACGATGAGGAGCTCAAGTTCCTAAGCCGCCGACACTCCGCGCAACAGGCCATCGACGCGGTGAAGCGCAGTCAACAACATGGATTCAGCAACCTCAATATCGATCTGATGTATGGCCTCCCCAAACAGAGCAAAGAAGTCTGGCAACACAACCTCCAGCAAGCAACAGAGCTGGGCGTACCCCACGTGTCGGCATACCACCTGATCTACGAGGAGAAAACAAGGATGCACGCCCTCCTGCTCGCGGGGAAAATCACCCCCGCGGATGAAGAGACCAGCGCAGAGATGTTTACCATGCTATACGATTGGATGGCGCGTCATAATTTCATCCACTACGAGACCTCGGCCTTTGGGAAGGAGGGCTTCTTCTCACGCCACAACTCGTCGTACTGGAAAAACCGGGAATACGTGGGACTGGGCCCGGCCGCACACTCGTTCGATGGCGATAGTCGTTCATGGAACATTGCCTCCAACATCAAGTATAACGAGGGAATAAAAGCTGGAATCCCGGTACGAGAATCTGAACTCCTGAGTCCTACCGACAAATACAACGAATTCATCATCACCGGCCTCCGCACCATCTGGGGCGTCAACTTGGTGGAGCTCGAAGCACGGTTTGGCAAAACGATGTACCAGCACTGCTTAAAAGCCGCGGAGAAGTACCTTCAAAAGAACCTCCTCACCATGGAAGAAAACACCCTCAAGGTAACCCGTGAAGGACTGTTTATCTCCGATGGCATCACCACCGACCTCATGTGGATGAAATAGACATATTCTCATTTATCGTTCCTATTAGCGATAATTAAAAATATCATCTAAAGAGGCGATACCTGCAAATGTAGTGAATACTTTTAATTCACTTCATGATGGTTGCGGAAATCATAAAAAGTTTTTCTGGTCAAATCGGCCAACGAGAGCTGGTAATTGATGTAGGCTCTCAAGTGGGAGGTATACGCGTTGTTCAACCGGTTGCGCTCCAATGCCAATCCCTGGCTATCAATATCTCCATCGGCAAAGCGCTGACGGGTGATCTCGAAACTTTTTTCGGCCACTAACACGTTTTTCTCCAACACTTGCAACCGCTTCAGGTTGCTGTTGATCCCGGCAATAAGGTTTTTCACTTCGGTTTCTATCTCTCGTTCCACCTCCTCTTTTCGGTAATTGTACTGCTTTAACCTCGATTCCGACGCACGTACTAACGCCCGGTTCTCGCCCCAGTCGAGGATGGGTATGGTGATGGTGAGTCCTACACCGTAACTCGCGTTCCGCTCCAACAGGTTGCTGTAGGAGTTCTTGATGGAGGATAGCAAGCCCACGCCCGTTTGCTGATCCACACCGGCTCGTTCAAAATAGGCATCAATGCTTCCCCGAATCATCCCGTTGGCGCGCTGCTGCTTGATATTGAGCTTCTGCAGTTCGATCTGTATCTCTTGCTCCCTCACCTCAAGACGATTCTTGAGGGCCATATCCACGGCGAGTACCGGATACACGATGACAATATCGTACATGAGTTCGTTGTTCAACGTGATGCTGTCGTTCAGGTCCAACCCCAACAGTTCCTTGAAGGAGTTTTTGGCGGAGACCTCGTTCAATATAGCGATATCGTGGTTGTTCTGCGCCTCTGCCAGGTCCACTTCCATCTGCAACGCGTCGACCTCGCGTATCAGCCCCGCGGCGTATTTGTTCTGCGAAATCTCGTGGGCCTCTAACTGTCGCTCCAAGTCGAGATGGGCGATCTCGGTGCTTCGCTGAAGCGACAACAGGTTGTAATACGCGCTGCTCACTTGGTAGACGAGGTTCA
>JAAYTC010000343.1 GCA_012518155.1 Bacteroidales bacterium
CTCTATCTTTGCCCTTGAATTTTGGTTTCGTCCGCTTCAAAGGCTTCGAAGCGAACGATGAAAAGGGAATCAGGTGTAAATCCTGAACAGACCCGCTGCTGTAAGCTCCGCTTACGTGCTGAACAAATACCTCAATTGCCACTGGTACTCATGCCCCTTCTCCATCAAATGGAGACGTTCGCAACTGAACGACAGGGCCTAACCGGGAAGGCGTTCAGACACGGGAGTAAGTCAGAAGACCTGCCAGAATCGATGTATGTTTTATAGCTTTCGGGAAATAAAGCTGAGAAACAAGTCCGGGTTCTTCTATTACAGACAACCGGTTCGCCATCAGGCAGCCCACTCGTCGGAAATTTCACCCCCTGTTTCACGCGTTCGTTTTTTCCCAAAAAGCCAATATTCAAGGCTTTATGGTTTATTTTCGTTTCTTGCCTCTCCTCGCGGCCAGCCTCCTGCTAAGTGCCGCCGGAAGGATGTATGCCCTGTCCGCCCAAGACCCCGTGGCGCAGGCTCTTTCTCAGCCCGTTGAAGATTCACGGGGAGCAGTCCGTCCCTTGCCCGTGGAAAATCCCGCGGAAACAGGTACTCCATCGATTGAACACGGCACGGAAGAGAACCGTGTACAATCCTCCCAAAGCTCCACGGTGCCCGGCCATACACTACCTGTGGAGGATTCCACGGCGATGTCCTTCGACCTTGACGAGTTCGTGGTGTACGGGAGCCCCCTGATGAGGGAAGTGATCCCCGTGCAAAAATTGTCCGGTGAACAGCTCAAAAACCTGAGTTCCTTTTCAGTGGCCGACGCGATCCGCTATTTCTCGGGCGTGCAGCTCAAAGATTACGGCGGTGTGGGAGGACTCAAAACGGTAAACGTGCGAAGCATGGGCACGCACCACGTGGGCGTGTTCTACGACGGCATCCAGCTGGGCAACGCGCAGAATGGACAAATCGATTTGGGCAAGTTCTCGTTGGAAAACATCGAGGAGGTATCGCTCTACAACGGGCAAAAAAGCAACATCTTCCAGCCGGGAAAAGATTTCGGCTCATCCGCCACCATTTACCTGCGCTCCCGTACTCCTCGTTTCGATGATGGCAAACGATATAACCTTAGAGCCAGTGTCAAAGGCGGTTCCTTCGACCTGATCAACCCTTCCCTATTATACGAACAGAAAATCAACGACAACCTGAGCGCTTCGATCAACGGGGAGTATATTCACTCCTCCGGAAAATACAGGTACCGCTATAAACGAGTCTTCCCAAATACCAACGAGGTGATGTACGACACCACGGCTGTCCGGGAGAACGGCGATATCCACTCTACCCGGTTGGAGGGAGGCTTGTTCGGAACCCTTCCAAAAGGACACTGGAGATTAAAATCCTATTTCTACGACTCGGAACGGGGCATCCCCGGGGCGGTCGTGAACAACAAGTGGAAGAACTCCCAACGGCAATGGGACCGGAGCTTCTTCACGCAAGGCGTTTATCAGCAGAGCATCTCTCTCAAATACGATCTGCTGGTCAACGCCAAGTACGCGTACGATCACATGCGCTACCTGAATCCCGATACCACCCTGATGCTGATAGACAACACGTTTAAACAGGAGGAGTTCTACGTCTCCGCGGCCAACCGGTATGCCATCACTTCCAAGTGGGACGCTGTGCTCTCGGCCGACCTGCAATACAACACGCTGACCTCCGACCTGGCCGGGTTTGTTTACCCGAAGCGGCTCACCTCGTTGGTCGCCTTGGCCAGCGCGGCCGACCTGGGCAAGGTGAAGATGCAGGGAAGCATGCTGGCCACCTTCGTACGGGAACGGATCAACTCGGGCAATGCCGCGGCGGACGATTCGGTGCGAGCCGCCCCCAACAAAACGGAATTCACCCCGGCATTTTTCCTATCCTACAAACCATTCAACGATCATACATTCAATATCCGCGCTTTCTACAAGCATATCTTCCGGATGCCCACGTTCAACGATCTCTATTATACCGATATCGGGAATATTAATTTGAAGCCCGAGTATACGCGCCAGTACAACCTGGGGTTTCAATACGATAAAGATTATTCCAACGGGCCGGTGAGGCAATGGCACCTGCAGGCCGACGCCTATTACAACGAGGTGACCGACAAGATCGTGGCGGTGCCCAAAGGGAGCGGGCAATACCGTTGGATGATGATGAACCTGGGGTACGTGGAGATCCGGGGGATCGATATGGCGGCATCGATGCTTTCGGAACCGGTGAAGGACCTGTTGCTCAATGTAAGAGTGACCTACACCTATCAAAAAGCGCAAGACTTCACGCCGCGGAAAAGTGAGATACTGCAACGAACCACCTGGGGCGGACAGATACCTTATATCCCCTGGCACAGCGGCTCGGTAATCGCGGGCATCGAATACAAAAGCTGGCAACTCAATTACAGCTTTATCTACGTGGGGGAACGCTACCATTCGTCCGCCAATATCCCCGCGGAGCACGAACAACCGTGGTACACCAACGATATGACCCTCGTGAAAAAATTGAAGTGCAAATTGGTGGATTTTCGCCTGAGCCTGGAGATCAACAATATTTTCAGTCAGGATTACGAGGTGGTGCTTAACTACCCGATGCCCCAACGCAATTACAAACTAGCCTTAACGGTTGAGATATGAACGGGAACCCCACGAAACATTTATAAAGCTATTTTTTAGTGGTTTACGATGCAATAATTAAATATTATGAAGATTAAAATAGATAGAAAATTCTTTTTGATACTCTCCCTCATCGCTTTATTGACGTCGATAACCGGGTGCCGGGGCGACGTGGAGATGATCCTGTCGGAAGATATCGTCACCGGTAACCCCGAGATCATAAAGGGATACAAAGGATTTTACCTGCTCAACGAGGGGAACATGGGCACCAACAAGGCGACCCTCGATTATTACGACTTTTCGACCGGGGTCTATACCCGCAACATCTACGCCGAACGCAACCCGCTCGTGCCCAAAGAGATGGGCGACGTGGGCAACGACATCGGCATATATAACGACAAGCTGTGGGCGGTTATCAACGTCTCCAACAAAATAGAGGTGATGGATGCCGAAACGGCGGTACGCGTCGGGCAGATCGAAATTCCCAATTGCCGGTTTATCAAATTCCATCAAGGATACGCCTATGTCACCTCTTACGCGGGACCGGTCGTCATTGATCCCGACTATGAACAACTGGGATTCGTGGCAAAGATCAATACCGTCACGTTGGAGGTGGTCGACCGATGCTTGGTGGGCTTTCAGCCCGATGAACTCGAGATCGTGGACAACAAGATATACGTGGCCAACTCGGGCGGTTACATGGGCGCGGGCGACACGGAAGGCTACGAGCGCACCGTCTCGGTGATCGATATCGCCACCTTCAAAGAAGAAAAACGGATCGATGTGGCGTACAACCTGGAACGGATCAAGGCTGATAGCCGGGGCGACCTCTGGGTGAGTTCACGCGGCGACTACAAGGGATTACCCGCCCGCCTGTTCTTCCTCGATCGGGAGAAAGGGATCGTCACCGACACCATCCCCATTGCTGCCTCCAACTACTGGATCGACGACGACCTGCTGTACGTCTATGGCACCGAATTCAGTTACATCACCAACAGCTGGGATATCTCCTACTCTATCGTGGAGACCCGCGCACGTGAGATCATCGATCGAAAAATCATTACCGACGGCACCGACGAAGAAATCGAAAAGCCCTACGGCATCATGGTGCATCCCGAGACCAAAGATGTTTTTATCACAGACGCGGGGAACTACGTGACGCCCGGCGTATTGTACTGCTTCGACAAGGAGGGCAAAAAGAAATGGAGCGTGGTCACCGGCAATATCCCGGGGCACTTTGCGTTGCTGCCGATATATGATTGATTTTCAGACAAAAGAACCAAGATGGATGAGTAATGAGGAATGAAAAATTAAGAATTAAAATATGGGATCTATGAAACAGGTAAACAAAAAGTACACTGCAATCTATTTTTTAATGTTCCTCTTTCTATTGGCGGGCTGTTCGCCGGAAGAGGAGGTGGTTGTACCCGTGCCGGAAATCTCCGGTATCGAAAGCGAGTACACCGTGTTGCAAGGGGACGAATTGGAGTTTTCTCCGGTCGTCACTAACGGCGATGATGCATCGTATCGATGGACAGTGGATGGAAAAGAGGTGGCGAACACGTTATCCTATACCTTCAGTTCCGATCTGCCGGGTGAATACAAACTTGTTCTGGAAGCCTCTAACAAAGGCGGCACTGGCCGAAAAGAGGCGATCGTTACCGTCATAGACAGGGGGGCTCCCCCGGCCGTTTCGGGTATCGAGGAGGAATACACGATAGATGCCGACGCCGATCTGCAGTTAAGCCCCACCGTCGTGAGCGATAATGAGGTCACCTACGCGTGGTTCATGGACGAAGAAGAGGTGGCGAACGGTACCGAATACACGTTTAACGCTTTGCGACCGGGGAGCTATGAGATTATCTTGATGGTCACTAACCTGGGAGGAACCACGGAGAAGAAAATTTCCATCAAGGTTAAAGCCGAAGTCATACGGGTCGAAACGGCTACACATACGCTCTTATCGCTTGAAACACCCGCCTATTTAGACGACGAGGCCGAGATTCAGTGGGTGGCAACATCTGCCTCTTCTGAACTATACCGGCTCTCCTATGCCGATACGTCAAGCCCGCTGTTCGTCGCCGCGAAAGAGGGGGAGTATCGCTTGAAAGTGACCGGCGGAGAAATCGAGGGTGAGGTAGTAGTGACCGTTGGCAAGCTTGAGCAAGAAGCCTCGCCCTATATTGCAGAGGTGTTCGACTTTCTGCCCGCGCCCGGACAATTCGTGAATCAATTGCCCCGCTATACCGTAGGGGATACGCGCGAGGACATGGTACGAAAAGCCGGCGAGTATTTGATTGGAGAATACGCGTCCATGATAACCCTTGGCGGATGGGGCGGTTACGTGACCTTCGGGTTCGATCATACCATCGTGAACGTGCCGGGTAGACGGGACTTCAGGATCCTGGGAAATGCTTTTGCTGCCGCGGCTAACCCGAGCCCCGACGCTCCCTTTGGGGGGAGTTGTGAACCGGCAGTCATTATGGTGGCGTACGATAAGAACGGAAACGGTATGCCCGACGACGATGAGTGGTATGAAATAAAAGGGAGCGGTAACATTACCGCGGAGAATGAACCGTGGTACCAGATGGCGGTCGATAACGGAAATGATACACGCACATTCCGGGATTTTGAGATGACGTACTATCGCCCTATTTCTGAAACAGCGGAAGAAGCGGGAGAACCGAATGATCCGGGCAGTTTCGCGACCATCAAAAATTATATCCGATGGACCAATAACCAGGGCGGAGAGGGATATAAAGTGAAAAACGTGTATCATTCTCAGAGTTATTACCCCGCGTGGGTAACAGAGGATCAGCTCACTTACAAAGGGATTCGCTTGGCCGAGAACGGGATCGACGAAAGTGGGCAGGGAAACTATTTTGTCCTCTACGCCTTTCGGTATGGCTACGTGGATAATTATCCCAATAACCACAACAACTCCGGCATCGATATCGATTGGGCCATCGACAAAGACGGCAACAAAGCCGATCTGCCCGGCATCGACTTCGTAAAGGTGTATAACGGCGTGGATCAAGAAAATGGATGGCTTGGCGAAGCGTCTACTGAAGTAAGCCGAGGCGAAGACCTCCACCTGCTGGGAATCAATATCGAGACAATAAACGAGTAACAGGAAATTATCAATCTATTAGAAAACTAAAAATAAAATGAAAAAAACAGTAAGTTATGTATGGGTGCTATTGAGCGCGGTAGTTCTTTTTAGCTGTGTCGATGGTTACGACGACAGCTTTTTAAAAACGGAGATCGAAAAGATCAAGGAAGAAATCAGCTCCCTGAAAACACAGGTATCCACGTTGGAGACGGTGGTAGACGCGTTGAACGAGGGGAAAGTTATCACGAATGTGGAAGCACTCAGCGGCGACAAAGGACATAAGATCACTTTTAACGATGGTGTATCCATCGAGATTCTTAATGGCGAGGATGCCCCTGTTATTGGGATTCAGGAATTAGAAGGCGTTTATTATTGGGTGATCACGACCAATGGAAACACAGCGTTCCTGGTAGATAAGAATGACAACAAGCTGCCCGTGTCTGGCAAAGACGGCGAAACACCCGTACTGGCCATCGACGAGGGAGGGTATTGGACGGTAAACGGTGCCCGGGTGAAAGACGGTAATGATAAAAAAATCAAGGCACAAGGCGACTCTTTTTTTAAAGGCATCGAAGAAAACGAGGAGTCCGTTATCTTTATCCTGGCCGATGACACCACCTTCGAAATCGCAAAATCCATGGGAACTTACTTGAGGTTTCAAGAGGCTTCCTCTATTTTTAACGCGGGTCAAACCAAGAGAATTTCATTCCAGTATGCCAATCTGGAGGCGCTTGAAATTGTGTCGCAGCCGGAAGGGTGGAGCATCAATATCCATGTTCCGCAAATGTACATGAACGTAACCGCCGCGAGCGAAGGGTACGGGGCTAAAGATATCAAGCTGCAAGGAATCGATCAAAACGGGCTTACCTATCAGGCGATCATCAAGGTAAGCATCATGGGCAGCGGGTACACGGCTGCCGAAGGCGTTTTTGTGCTGAACGAGGGAAACATGACCACCGAAAACGGCTCCCTGATATACATCGCCCCCGACGGGCAAATATATGACCGTGTATATAACAACGCGAACGGGGCCGCATTAGGAAGCGTGTCGCAAGATATCTTTATTGATGGCGACAAAATGTACATCATCTCCCAGAATGGAAAAACCAACCCGTTGGGATTAGGGTTTGAGAACGATGGTATGCTCATCGTGGCCAACAGTGAGACCTTGCAGAAGGTGGCTTCCTACACCGATGAACTCACCACGTTATCTTGGCCTTCGCACGTGGCTGTGTTGGACGAAGAGCACATCTTTATCCGGGATAATGCGGGCGTTTACCGCTTTAACAGTGCCAACGAAGAGTTACAATTGATTTCCGGTTCCGCACGTGCCGCTAAAAACCGGATGGCGGTCGTGAATGATAAGGTGTTCTTCTATGTCGGAAGAAATTTATCGGTAATCGAGAAAAACAACGACGCGGTCAGCGCGACAATTGATATGGGAGCCACTATCAGTGGCATCGAGAAGTCGAAAGACGGGCACCTATGGGTAGCTACTACCGGATCACCCCATAAGATATCAAAGATAAATAGCACTGACTATTCCCTGATAAGAGCCAACGAGATCACCGTCGGGACAGTAGCCAGCGGGGTATTTGCCACGCCGGGAATCACGACTAAGGGCGACACCATCTACTATGGAGGAAGTAGCATGAGCATCTACCGCCATATCTTTACTACCGGAGATAGCGAGGAGATGATTAATAAGGCAGAGCTCAAGGCTCTGGTGCCCGATGCCACCATGGTGTATAACTCGATGGCGGTACATCCCATTACGGGAAGGGTATACCTGAACACCATAAAAGGGTATGGATGGGATTTCAAGATCAACAATATCAGTGTGTTCGACTTCGATGATGAAGCGGCAGCCTCGGTGTTGCATACCAACTACCGTAACTACACCAGTTTCCCGGCAGGCATCTTCTTCCCTTATAACTTCAAGTAACCCGTAAAGAGGTTGCCTAAATGTTGGTGCGGGTCTACAGCCTGTGCAATAAAAACTTGATAAAATAATGAATAAAATAACGCTATTCTTTCTTTTAGGGCTTATCATTCTTACATCATGCGAAAAGGATGAGCCGATTGAGACGTTCGACCCCCTGTTTACCATCGATATGGAAACAGAGGCGCTCTCCTTCCCCACCGAGGGGGGAACACATTCATTCGAACTTGAAAGCAATGAAAACTGGTCGATCGGTGATGTGCCCGACTGGATCCTCGTGAAGGTGGAAGATAACGGGCCCTCTACCCGAAGCACCACCTATGCCGACGGAAAAAAGATCGTCACGCTGACCATAACACCAAACACCCAACACACCGGCCGTGTGGCGGAGATCGTCATGACTTCCGCTTCCGGCACCGTTGCCCGGCTGACAATCACGCAGGATAAAAAACCGGAACTACGCGGTTACTGGATCCTGAGTGAAGGATACGCCAACAGCAACAACAGCGAATTGGCATGGTATGATGCCGCTACCGGTGAGCTTTCCACGAAACAGTTCGCCGCTATCAACGGCATGCCGCTGGGCGACACCGGAAACGACTTGCAGGTTTACGGCAGCAAGATGTATTGCGTGGTGACCGGTCCCGGGTTCGGGGCAACATCCGAAGAAGGGACAAGTTACATCGAGGTGATTGATCCTTCCAACGGGAAGTCCATTAAACGAATCCCCTTTACCGACGCCGAAGGTAACCCGGCAAA
>JAAYTC010000344.1 GCA_012518155.1 Bacteroidales bacterium
AAGTGCAAAAAGTATACGCGAATGATTGGTTGTTGCGTTTTAACGACAATTGGCAACAGACCTTGGATAGGACGGATGGATGGGTGTTGCAGTCACAACAAAACCAAGGCAACTTCTTCAATAAGCACGTAAAACCTTTTGTTGATAAAAAACAGCGTTTGTTTGTGATCATTTCTGACGCGCTTCGGTATGAAAATGGTTGGGAACTGTGGAGTGAGATTCAACGGAAGAAGAGGTATGAGGCGACCATCGATTATATGATTACCAATCTTCCGTCTTACACGCAATTGGGGATGGCTAACTTGTTGCCTCATGAGCAGTTGAGCATTGTTTCCAAGGATTCTTCCATTATGGTGGACGGTATGTCGTCAGCCGGTGTGCAGGGCAGAAGAAAAATTCTGGAAGTCAATTCTGGAGTCCGTGCGGATGCTATTTCAGCCGAAAGCTTTATGGCAATGAACGCTTCAACCGAAGGGCGTGAATATGTAAAGGGCTATGATTTGATTTATATCTATCATAACCATATTGACCTGATTGGTGATGATAAAACCTCGGAAGGAAAAGTTTTTGATGCTGTTGAAACGGAACTTGAGTTTTTGGATAATCTTTTGCGTCATATTGCCAATATGAATGGGAATAATATGATCATCACCTCCGATCATGGCTATATTTATCAGAATGAAGTGCTTGATGAGAGTGATTTCAGCGATGCCGAATTAGAGGGTGATATATGGAAGGAGAATCGGCGATTTGTATTGGGACAAAACCTTTCGGGCAACAAAGCGGTAAGAAAGTTAAAAGGGGATGATGTGGGGCTAAATTCCGATTTGGATATATTGATTCCAAAGGGTATCAATCGTTTGAGAATTAAAGGAGCGGGCTCACGGTATGTGCATGGCGGTGCAACGTTGCAGGAGGTGGTGGTTCCTTTATTGACTATTTCTAAAAAACGAAAGGATACAACGGAAGAGGTGGAAATTGACATCATACAGTCGAGCGATCAAATAACGACCAATGTGCTCACGGTTACTTTTATTCAAAAAGAGCTGATTACCGATAAGATGTTGCCGCGTACCATTCGGGCTTATATACAAGCAGAGGACGGGGCAAGGCTGAGTGATGCGTTTAATTATACATTCGATATAGCGGAGGGAAGTGAGCGGGAACGGTCGATAAAGAAGACATTCCAGTTAAGTGCCGCCGCGAGCGGAAAATATAAGGGGCAGCGAGTGAAGTTGATTATCGAGGAGCCTATCCCGAACTCCACGCGCTGGAAGGTGTATGCAGAGCATGGTTATACCTTGAAGATATCATTTATCAACGATTTTGATTAGAAGCTATGGGAGATTTAAACAGTAAAATAAATCAATATTTCGCGGGCAAAGTGGTTCGCAAAGATTTAACCAAATTGGTAAAAGGAAACGCGGTGGTGCCTACGTATGTTTTAGAGTATCTACTGGGGCAGTATTGCGCGTCGGATGATGAATCTATTATAAGCGAAGGGATTGAACGAGTAAAAGGTATTTTATCTCAACATTTTGTGCATCGTGATGAAGCACAGTTTGTAATGGAAGCCGTTAGAAGAAAAGGCTCGCACCGCATCATTGATAAGGTGAGTGTTCGGCTGAATGATAAGAAAGACCAAATGGAAGCCAATTTTGCCAACCTGGGTTTGAATAAAGTGCCTATAGCGGACGCGATAGTGGAAGAACATAAAAAATTGCTTTCGGATGGTGTGTGGTGTATTCTAACATTGGCTTATTTGCGTACCGACGAAAAAACAGCGTCGCCCTGGATGATTGAGTCGCTGAAACCCATACAGATTTCAAACGTGGATGTGGACGAGTATAAAGAGTTGAGAGTCCATTTTAGTACGGAAGAATGGATTGACTTGTTGATGCAAACGTTGGGACTGAATCCGGAGGAGTTCACCCATCGTTCGAAGTTACTGCAACTCACTCGTTTGGTGCCTTTTGTTGAAAACAACTATAACTTGATTGAACTTGGACCCAAAGGCACGGGAAAGTCGCATATATTCAGCGAGTTGTCTCCTCACGGAATCCTAATATCCGGTGGGGAGGTTTCTAAAGCCAAGCTCTTTGTCAATAACTCCAATGGAGAGATTGGATTGGTGGGCTATTGGGATGTGGTGGCCTATGATGAGTTTGCCGGACGTGGCAAACGAACCGACCCGGGCTTGGTGGACATTATGAAAAACTACATGGCCAATAAATCTTTTAGCAGAGGCACACAGGTGTATGGGGCGACGGCCAGTATGGTGTTTGTTGGGAACACGGATAATAGTGTTCCACATATGATGAAGCATACGGATTTATTTGAAGCATTGCCCAAAGATTATTACGACACGGCTTTCTTGGATCGTATTCATAGTTATCTTCCGGGCTGGGAGGTGGACAAGCTTCGCAACGAGATGTTTTCCGATGGCTATGGTTTTGTAGTGGATTACTTGGCCGAGATTTTGAAAGAGTTGCGCAAAGAGGATTGGACAAACGATTACAGCAAGTTTTTTGAACTGTCGAACACCATTACAACGCGTGATAAAACGGCGATACAGAAAACCTTTGCCGGCTTGTGTAAAATCATCTATCCTGATAAAAACTACAAACATGAAGAGTTGAAAGAGTTGTTTGAATTCTCCATCGAGAACAGAAGACGGGTGAAATTGCAACTTCAGAAAATGGACGAGACCTTCGAGGAGGTCGATTTTTCATACCATGCCATTGGATCTGCAAAGAGCAAAGAGGTCTTTACCTTAGAAGAGATTCAATACTTGGGTAAGAAGAATATTTTTGTAGAAGAGGATGAAAACAGAGAGGTTTCAAAGGAGAAAAACAGCAAAAAAGCGAAGTTAGCAGGTAAACACGTGGAGGTTTATGACAATCAAAAAGGCATATCCTACAAAAATCTTTTTGGGGATTATTTCGAAGGTGTTCAATCCGTTACCATTATTGACCCATATATACGATTACCCTATCAAATACGTAATTTGGTAGAGTTGATCAATTTGATTGCCAGTCATAAACAAGCCGATGAAATTGTAAAGGTAGAGTTGATAACGAATAGCGATGAGAACTTTATCGATGAAAGCAGAGAGC
>JAAYTC010000345.1 GCA_012518155.1 Bacteroidales bacterium
AACGAACTGTGGTATCAGGCGGGAGCGGGGATCGTCTCGCAAAGCGACGACGCGTACGAGCTGCAGGAGGTGAACAGTAAGCTGGGAGCATTAAAAAAGGCGATTGATAAAGCGGCCGCATTGTATAATTCGTGATGAGAAGAAATATGAAAAAATACTGGAATGGATAAGATACTGATTTTCGATAACTACGACTCGTTCACCTACAACCTGGTGCACTCGGTGAAGTCGCTGGGTTACCACGATGTGGAGGTGTTCCGGAACGATAAGGTCGACCTCGACGCGGTGGCCCGTTACGATAAGATTATTCTCTCACCAGGGCCGGGGTTGCCCCTCGAAGCGGGGGTGTTGATCCCGCTGATTGAACGGTATGCCGCGACCAAAAGTATCTTGGGCGTCTGCCTCGGGCATCAGGCGATCGGGGAGCTGTTTGGCGCTAAGCTGGAGAACACGCCCACGGTCTATCATGGCGTGCAGACGCCTATCACCGTCGTGGGGGAGGACTACCTCTTCAAGGGCATACCGGAGCGGATCGAAGTGGGACGCTACCACTCGTGGATCGTCTCCCGAGAGAACTTCCCAGCCGAACTGGTGGTGACCGCGGAGGATGAAACGGGCACCGTCATGGCGATGAGGCATGCCTCGCTGGATGTGCATGGGGTGCAGTTTCACCCGGAGTCGATCCTCACGCCGCACGGCATCGAGATTATTCGCAACTTCCTAACGTATTAATTATGATGCCCTTTTCACTGTTCTCATATTTTTGCATGGAGTTAAATCTTCGACTGTCAATATTTCACGACCCATCTGTGCCCTCGATCGCTAAAAGAGCAGAACTTGCTTCGCTTCAAACAGCCGCTCTTTTTACGCTCCCCGAGGTCAATGGGTCCCCGTTAAATATCTATAGGTCTTCATTTTTAGCTCCATGCAGTTTTATCGAACCATTGAAAAGGGATGCAAAAAATTAAAGATGATGAAAGAGATACTATACAAGTTATTCGATTACCACTACCTCTCGCGTGAGGAGTCGAAGCAGGTGCTGTTCGATATCGTGCAAGGGGGCGTACCGGAGACGCAAGTCGCCTCGTTGATCACCTCCTTCCTGATGCGGAACATTTCGGTGGACGAGGTATTGGGATTCCGCGATGCCCTGCTGGAGATGCGGGTGGGGGTGGACCTGTCGGATTATCGCCCGCTGGATATCGTGGGCACGGGAGGGGATGGCAAGAACACCTTTAATATATCCACCTGCGCGTGCTTCGTGGTCGCCGGTGCCGGGTACAACGTCGTGAAACACGGCAACTACGGGGCTACCTCCATCAGTGGGGCAAGCAACGTGATCGAGCAACAAGGGGTTCGGTTTCATACCGATAACGATCGGTTCCGGAGGAGCTTGGACAGTTGCCATATCGCGTACCTGCATGCCCCCCTGTTCAGTCCTGCCCTCAAGGCGGTGGCACCCGTGCGGAAGAGCTTGGGAGTGCGCAACTTCTTTAACGTATTGGGTCCCTTGGTGAATCCCGTGCGGCCGGAGTTCCAGATGCTGGGAGTGTATAACCTGGCTATGGCGCGGTTGTATAGCTACATCTACCAGGAGGAGAACAAGAGATTCTGTATCGTGCATAGTCTGGACGGGTATGATGAAGTGTCGCTCACGAGCCGTTTCAAGGTGGTGACCAACCACGGGGAGCAGCTGCTGGACCCCGAAAGCTTGGGCTTCGCGAGAGTGGGGCAGGAGGAACTGTACGGGGGGGATACCCCGGAAGAGGCGGCAAGGGTCTTCCGGAACGTGATGGAGGGTACGGCTACCGCGGCGCAGATCAGTGCGGTGCTGGTGAACGCGGCGTACGGCATACAGACGGTGGATCAAGAGAAGCCGATCGAGGAGTGCATCGAAATCGCGAAGGATTCACTCTACGGGAAAAAGGCGCTGAGGACGCTGGAGAAGTTTATTG
>JAAYTC010000346.1 GCA_012518155.1 Bacteroidales bacterium
CGTGCAGCGAGCCATCGCCTATACCCGGTCTCACGCGAGCGAGTGGGGCATCCATCCCGATAGAATAGGAGTACTGGGGTTCTCTGCCGGTGCTCATCTCTCGGCCATGGCCAGCACGGCCTACCGTACGCGCACCTACCCGGTGGTTGACTCGAACGATAATGTGAGCCTTCGCCCTGATTTCTGCATCCTTATCTACCCGGCTTACTTGGCGGGAGAGAACTTCTCCATCACTCCCGAATTAAACGTGGATGCCGATACCCCTCCCACGATCCTGATCCAGACCCAGGACGACACGAGCCACGTGAACAGTAGCCTGTTTTATTACCACGCGCTAAAGGAGGCGGGCGTTCCGTCCGCGCTGCATATTTATCCCACGGGAGGACATGGCTACGGGTTGCGCAACACCGGTCACACCGTGAACGAGTGGCCCCATCGTGTTCTCTCGTGGTTGAGGGACATCCGCGTAATCAAATAACGCTGATATTATGAATAAAAATAATTCACAAAAAACCCCATCACGACGTTTAATAAACAACCATAGCGTATTGATGATTTAAAAACCGGGAATTATGAAACGAAATCGTATGAAACGAAATCTCAACCAGTCGAAGTTTTACATTTTTATATTTTCCATCTTGCTTGCTTTCTCCTGCACCCAACAACCCAAGCCATTTAATTTGGTATTATTGCCCGACACCCAAGTTTATTCCCGTATGTACCCTGAAATATTTCGCGTGCAGACCGAATGGGTTGTTCAAAACGCGGACAGCATCGCCTTCGTCCTCCACCAGGGGGATATTACCGATCATAATTCCGACGAACAGTGGCAAAATGCGGCCGCGGCCCTCTCCGTGATGGATGGTAAAGTGCCTTACACGTTCGTGCCGGGCAATCACGACCTGGGGCCGGGAGGCAGTGCCAGCAACCGAGACGCAGAACTTTTGAACCAGTACCTGCCTTATGACCGGTATAGTGGGATGGACCATTTTGGTGGTGCTTTTGAAGCGGGAAGCATGGAAAATACCTACCATACTTTTCGAGCCGGCGGGTTTGATTGGTTGATTCTCTCGTTGGAGTTCGGCACGCGCGATAAAATATTGCGCTGGGCCGATGAAGTCATCGAGTCGCATCCTCGACACAAAGTCATTATCAACACCCACGACTACATGTATTCCGACGACACCCGCATGAGCATCCATCGCGACCATTCTTGGGTGCCGCAACGTTATGGCGTGGGCGAGGCCACGGGTGATGAGTCCGTCAACGACGGTGAGATGATGTGGGATAAGCTGGCCAGTCAACACCCCAACGTGCTGATGGTGTTCAGCGGGCACGTCCTCCACCGCGGCACGGGGCAATTGGTAAGCACCGGCGTGCACGGCAACCGGGTGTACCAGATGCTGGCTAACTACCAGTCGGGGGTGGAGGGCTCCGAGAACGGTGGAAACGGCTTTCTCCGGATTATAACCGTTGACCCCGGGAACCAAACCATCTCGGTCAAAACCTATTCGCCCTACCTAGACGAGTACAAGACAGAACCCAACCATCAATTTGTTTTTGAAAACGTGGAGTTTTGAAGCAAGGGTTTACCTTGTGATCGGACATATTAACCTTTCTGAGGTCCAACTATCAATTACAATCTCTATCCGATCTTCAGCCAATCGGGATGAGAATTGCAACTGTATCTCTTTTTTATCCCCCGGCATCAACGTGATATAATTATCCGAATAATGGACGGGAAGGATACGCTTACCACTCTCTTTATCAAACACCTTCAGTCGGTTAAAGAAGGAAATGTTCTTGTCAGCCGTAAGGAGTATTGTCCCGGTATATTGATCTCCCTCCTTTTCTAAAGTCGCTTTTACCTCTGGTTTTACCTGCGGTAAATCAGCAAGGCCTCTATAATTTTTCGGGGTGGTTGTTAACCAGTAAATATTGTCGGTAATCAATCGTCCCTCTTCTTCTAATTCCAACTTGAGGAAATAAACGCCTTCAATATCTTCCGGTAGAGGGATGCTGAACATTCGGTTTACACTGTTGGCCTTGATGGTGGCAGCTTCTATTTTTTCCCAGATAGTGCTCCCATCAGGCTTGTATAAACTGGCTTTTACAGATACACGATGCGTGCTTAGAGCCGTGTTGACCAGTTCTACCTGTTTGCCGACAATGTTATATTGTGGGTGAAGCGGTTCACACCCTTTTTTAGTTCCATAAAAGGAGGCGTTTACATCAAGAAACCAATCATACATTTGTCCTCGTAACGAAGTCCAGGGATTTTGTGTTTTCCATATCAAGATACCCGTGTACCATTCCCACATACGAGATGCCCAGCCTTCCATGAAGCTTCTGTATTGATCATAATTTACAACCTGGGCATATTTGGAATAGGCCTCGATATCGGTTACATCACCGTATCTTTCCAAATGATCCCTGTAACCGAGATCCTTATGATGCTGCCATGCTATATGGGTGCGCCGGCCCGGACGGGGGAAACCGGCTAATTCTTCATCCGTCATCATTTCACGCATACTTTCTATCTCGGGAGAGCCCACGGATCCTGCTTCAGGATTAAAAGGGGTAGAGCGAAACGTGAAAAACCATTCCGGCTCTTGTATCCCATATGGACCGTCACCCACTCCTCCAATCGCGTTGCGAGTAAATAGGGTGTCGGTAGAAAAACTTGTATAAAGCCTTTCGGGATCTAACCGAGGAAAAAGAGTGTTTTTAAGTGTTTCGTCAATATCTTCGGCCAACGGCCATTCATTGCCACCACACCACAAACAGAGGCTGGGGTGATTCCGGATCATTTTTACCTGATCCTCCACCGAACGAAGAAATAACGTGTGATTGTCGGGATATTCCCATCGTCGTTCGCGTGAATCTTTCTTCATTGGATCTTCCCAGGCACCATTGCAGTCACCGGTTCCCCATAGATCTTGGAAAACCAGTATCCCGTACTCGTCGCAGGCATCATAGAATTCGGGACGCTCCAGCAGGGCTCCACCCCATACACGGATCATCCTCACGTTCATTTCCGCATGAAAACGGACCTCTGCCCTGTATCTTTCTGGAGACAACCGGAGCAACCAATCGGAAGCAATGTAATTACCACCGGTCATGTAAATGGGTTGTCCGTTAACGTAGAATTTACGCCCTCCCGTGGTGGGATCTTTTTCAGAAGTAATTTCCCTGATTCCGTAACGTGTTGAGTGGCTGTCACTGATTCCATCGTTTTGATTAAAAAAGATATTCATGTCATACAGCTCCTGCCTTCCGATCCCGTTTGGCCACCACAAGCGTGGATTTTTTATTGTTATCTCTTCGAATGTAACCGTTTTATGTTCCCCGGGAGATAATACCACCGTTTGAGTAAGGCGTTTCCCGTCTGTTTCGCAAACAACCGAGCCCGATTGTGTATGGGCAGAAGTGTTTTCCAGTTCTACCGTTGCCTTGACTAGCGCATCTTTCTGATTGCCGGACGGTATGCGCGCACCAGGCACCTTGGTAATTACGTAAGGGTGCTCTACTTTTACACTTCCCGTGGTTGTAATTGATACTTCGTCCCAGATTCCAGTGTTCCGGTCGCGAACAGGCTGTATCCAATCCCAGCCAGGGGTGAACTGCATGGTAACGTTCTTCGCTATTTGTCCGTCGCCCCCTTGTCCCCCATTTGGGTTGCCC
>JAAYTC010000347.1 GCA_012518155.1 Bacteroidales bacterium
AAACTGACCATGAGGACTTTCAGTTTCTTATCCCGATATTTTTCACTCAGCTGCTCAAAATAAGGAATCTCCTTTATACACGGGGCGCACCATGTGGCCCAAAAGTTCACCACGTACAGTGTATCGTTATCTTTTTCCAGTAGAGGCTGAAATTCCTCGAAGTTAACGACCGGTATCTCTGTCTCGCTATTCCTGTTCCCCGCGAATAAGAGAAGAGGGATCAGCAGGAGCAGCAAACTCGTGTTCATCTTCTTCATTCTTTTTCAGGTTGATTCTCAATTTATACTGTGATTCTATTCGGTGAACAATCGCGAAACAATTCTTGTTCACGGCATGGCAACGTGAGCCAGTTAAATATCAACTAAAAACGTTAAGACGCAAGGACACGAAAAAAGGCACAAGTCGAAACCTGTACCTTTATTATAATAGGACTTTTAAATTTAGAATTCCCGAGAAACTATAACAGTGAGTCGGGGTTCAAGTTATCATGCTCGATATCGAGGAAATACTTGTAGGTTCCCACTTTCAGTTCTGAACACGCGTCATAATCGCACACGATAATTCCTCGTTCATGCAGCTGCAACGCACTGATGGTCCACATTTGGTTAATGGAACCTTCCACCGCGTGGTAAAGTGCCCGCGCTTTATGGTGTCCATTCACCAAGATAAGCACCTCCTTAGCATCCAATATCGTCCCTACCCCTACTGTAATCGCGATTTTGGGTACTTTGTCTACATCATTATCAAAAAAACGAGAGTTCGCGATAACAGTATCGGTGGTAAGGGTCTTAACCCGTGTGCGTGAAGTAAGTGACGATCCCGGTTCGTTAAAAGCTATATGACCGTCGGGCCCCACTCCTCCCATGAATAGATCGATTCCTCCTGCATCCACGATCGCCTGTTCGTAAGCAGCACACTCGGCGATCGGATCTTCGGCGATACCATTAGGGATATGCACGTTCTCCTTTTTTATATCGATATGATTAAAAAAGTTCGTCCACATGAAAGTGTGGTAACTCTGCGGATGGTCGGATGCTAAACCGATGTATTCATCCATGTTAAAAGTAATAACGTTCTCGAACGACACCCTGCCTGTTTCGTACAGCTTTATGAGTGCTTTATACGTTGCCAGTGGCGACGAACCCGTGGGTAACCCAAGTTTAAACGGTTTCTCGGGTGTGGGGCTTGCTTTATTGATTTTAGAAACGATGTAGTTAGCCGCCCACTGGGCCATCTGATCGGCATCGGGCTGAATAATTAGTCTCATACTGATTTCAATTTATTTTTATTTACTAAAGTTTCGTGTGTATCAATTATTACAATTATATATTACAATTATAGCTAAAAATGAGGCGTATAGCCGAAGAATTAGTTCTAGTTGTATGGCACGCGAAACTTGAATTATTTATTGTTTGTTTTCGTTGGATTATTCGGAACAACCTCCGCTCCGGAGATAAGCTTCTGGGCCATAATTTGTCCCAGTAAACAAGCTTGCTCCAGCACGTCGGCAATCATCCCCTGCTTCATGATGACCGGTTCAGCGATCACCTCGAACTGCATCCCTTCGGCAAACGTCCTGAGATGCCGAGCTGTAGTATCCGACCAAGAGAAGCTACCGAAATAGCCAAAGAAACGATTCTTCAAGAAACGGTTATCTAATGCCGAAACCAGGCTCTCCACCGCGGGGTATAACTTGCTATTATAGGTGGGTGAACCAATAATCAACCCCTTGTACTTGAACGCGTCGCGTATAATGTCGGACTGGTGACTTTTCGACACGTTATGCATCACGATATCTTTCACTCCATTTTCGGCCGCTTCTCGAGCAATCACCTCGGCCAGTTCTTCGGTATTGCCGTACATGCTTCCGTAGGCGATCACCAAGCCGTTATCCGCGTCGTAACGACTTAATCGATCGTACAAATCCACCACTTTGGAGATGTTCTCCGGAACGGTCCACACGGGCCCGTGGGTAGAGCAGATGGCACCAATCTCCAGCCCCTCTAATTTCTTTAAC
>JAAYTC010000348.1 GCA_012518155.1 Bacteroidales bacterium
CAGAAAGTTCATCGTCGAAGATCACCACGCCAATTTCGTTCTCTTCATCTTTCACGTATTCCTCGATCTCTTCCAGCTTCCCTTTGCCCACGAACGTCACCGTGTTGGGCATACCCAGGCGCTGTACAAACCGTTTTTCCGGTACCAGCCCGGCGGTCTCGGCCAGAAAAGCCAACTCATCGAGGTACTCGTTCACCTTCTCCTCGTTTTGCTCGGGGGTGATGAGGCCTACCAAAACAGCGGCTTCTTTTTTTATTTCGTATGTGATAAAGTCTTTCATATTGATTGAAATTTAGCATTTAGCTGCAAAAGTCAAGCCTCAAGATGTACGATATGTTTGTTTAATGCTGGGTTTTCGGGTTGAGGTGTTTTTTTACTTCAGAACCAGAATCCGAATCCGGCCATGAATACCATCTGTGAATGATCTCGTATGAACTGGTATTTCAATTCGTAGTTGGCTCTTACCCGGTATCCGATATCGTGTTGAAGGCCGAGGCCCATGTTAAGTCCCAGCCTATGATCGATCTGTGCGGGCAGGCGCGATTCTCCCTCTGGAGCAGCATCCAGTGCCCATCTCGAATATTGAAGTCCCCCGATAGGGTAAAGCGACGCTGATACCGATACGGGCAGTATGTAATGAGCATCCGCGTCGGCCATCCACATGTGGGAGTCTTTTCTCTCGATGAAATAGGTGAAAGAAGGGGCAAACCGTACCTGGTTGGTGTAGTAATAATGAATATGTGCACCTCCTCCCACGCTGTTTATTTCAGCTCCATACCCCGCGTGGAGGCCTATCCCAACGGTTCCTTCAAACTGAGCCCGAATGTTAGGGATGAATAGCAGCGAGAAAAGGCATACTAACGTGAATGCTCGTTTCATACAATTATATTTTATTTCATCCAATTTCTTTGCTACATTATTCTCATTACTCTCATTGGCACATTACTCTCATTAAATAATCATCCCGCTGCCCAAGCATAGACGCGATTCGATGTCGTATACCACTCCGAACTGACCGGCAGCGATCCCTTGAACCGGTTCGGTGGAGTGGAGGCGATAGAGGTCGCCCACCCGGCTGATGGTCCCCTCTGTGAACTCTGGTGTATGTCGGATCTTGAAGGTGACTTCTTTCTCATCCTGAAAATCTCCCCAGGGGTCCATCGTTATAAACTCATACCCTTGCAGGTCGATGACCTCGCCGTATTGATGTTTCGTGTCGTATCCTTTGGAGACATACACGATATTGCGATTCACATCTTTTTTTATGACGAACCAAGGTCCCCCGCTCAATCCCAGCCCCTTACGTTGCCCGATGGTGTGAAACCAGAATCCCTGGTGCTTGCCCAAGATATTACCTGTCTCCAGCTCCACGATCAAGCCCTCTTTTTTACCCAAGTAGCGTTCGATAAAGTCGTTGTAGTTCACTTTTCCCAGGAAGCAGATTCCCTGGCTGTCCCTGCGTTGTGCCGAGGGGAGGTTTTGCGCTGTCGCGAGGGCTCGTACTTCCGATTTTAACATGTGCCCAATGGGGAACATCAACTTGGAGACCTGCACGTTGCTGATCTGGCCAAGGAAATAGGTCTGATCCTTCACCGGATCCTTTGCCGTGGAGAGCCATACCCGTCCATCTTTTTCCGTGGTAGTGGCATAATGTCCGGTAGCAATCTTGTCGAAATCGTGTCCCCATTTTTGTTCGAACACTCCAAATTTGATGAGTTTATTGCACATCATATCGGGATTAGGTGTCAATCCCCGCTTCACTGAGTCGATCGTGTAGCGTACCACCGTATCCCAGTACTCTTCGTGCAACGATACCACCTCGAAGCGACAGCCATACTTTTTAGCGATATAGGATACCATCTCGATATCCTCTTCCGAGGGGCAGTCGATATATCCATCTTCATCTTCCATACCAATTTTAATATAAAAGATGGTGGGGTCGTGGCCCATCTCCTTGAGTTGATGTACCACGACAGAACTGTCTACTCCTCCCGAAACCAATGCTGCTATCTCCATATAAATAATAATAGAATTTGCAAAGGTACGAATTTGTTACGAATAGATGAAAAATGAGCCAGTTGCTGCAGTGAAGCTGCTCAATTATTTTCAGAATTCACCTCTATTTATAAAGGGAAAAGGGTGAAAGAGAAAAAAATAATAGTATCTTTACATCTTCGGAGTGCTGCACACGCGAGTCAGTCATCTCCGTGATAAGTAGGTGGCAGATTAGGATTTTAACCTGTTGTTGCCTCTCCCGAAGTAGATTTCGGGAGCCAAGAGAGAAAGAAAAAAAACGATATAAATGACTTACAGATGGAATTACTCAACCCTATCACACGACCAAAAAGATAAAAAAGATGAATTAGCGAAAGAATTAAATTTAGACCCCGTTTTAGTTGAATTGCTCTTAACTAAAGGAATCGAAACAGAAGAAGAAGCAAGGAAATTCCTGTATCCGGAGTTAAACGATTTGCACGACCCTTTTCTTCTGCCTGACATGGAGAAGGCAATTTTACGGATCGAGAAGGCACTGGGCAATAAAGAACGCATTCTCGTGTACGGCGATTACGACGTGGATGGTACTACCGCAGTGTCGTTGGTTTACAAATTTTTTCGCAAGATAACCAGCAATATTGATTATTACATTCCTGACCGGTACGATGAGGGTTACGGCATTTCGTTTCAAGGAATCGATTATGCCGTTGAAACGGATGTAAAGTTAATCATCTCCCTCGATTGCGGTATCAAGGCATTGGGTAAGGTCGCGTATGCCAAGGAAAAAGGAATCGATTTTATTATTTGTGACCATCATATGCCCGACGAGCAACTACCCGACGCGGTGGCAGTGGTGGATGCCAAACGATCCGATTCGATATACCCCTACAACGAATTGTCGGGTTGTGGGGTGGGCTTTAAGTTGGTACAGGCATTTTCACAGCGCAACGGGTACGATTTTTCTGAAATTGAGCCTCTTCTTGACTTGGTAGCGGTGAGCATTGCTTCCGATATCGTGCCTTTAACGGGCGAGAACCGCACATTGATCCATTATGGCTTGAAGCAGTTGAATTCGAATCCCAGTTTTGGATTGAGAGGGATTGTCGAAATCTGTGGATTGCACCGTAAGAGGATCACTGTCAATGATATCGTGTTCAAGATTGGCCCGCGCATCAATGCATCCGGGAGAATGATGAACGGGAAAGAGGCGGTAGAGTTGATGCTGGCAAGCGATATGACCGCTGCCCGCGAAAAAAGCAAGCTTATTGATAAATACAACGTCGATCGCAGGGAGCTCGATAAAAAGATTACCGATGAGGCAATTGAGCATATTGATCAACATATCGATTTGGAGAATCAGAAAAGTATCGTGCTCTATAACGAGACCTGGCACAAAGGTATCGTGGGTATCGTGGCATCGAGGCTTACCGAGAAGTATTTTCGCCCGGCCGTTGTGTTGACAAAATCGAACGGGGTGATTTCCGGCTCGGCACGCTCTGTTCCCGGGTTCGATGTGTACAAAGCCATCGAGTCGTGTCGCGATATTTTGGAGAACTTTGGTGGGCACACCTACGCGGCAGGCTTAACCCTGCGAGAAGAGAACTTAGAGGAGTTTCGCGATCGGTTTAACGCGCTTTCATTCGATCAGGTGAAGAAACGTATGATGTCGCCTCAGATCACCGTGGATGCTGAGATCACTTTTTCACGTATAACCCCGGAGCTCGTGGAGGGGCTCTCGCTCTTTAGTCCCTTCGGACCCGAGAACGAAAACCCGGTATTTCTTACCCGGGCTGTTTACGATACAGGAAATAGCAAGTTGGTGGGCAAGGGGAATCGACACATCAAATTAGAGTTGATTGATGAAACGGTTACGTCGCCCCTGCCCGGTATCGCGTTCTCCCTGCAAGATCATTTCAAGCGAATAAAAGATGGGCTTCCCGTGGATATTTGCTATTCGATCGAGAAAAATACACATGGTAATAAGTCCTTCACACAGTTAATGGTCAAAGATATTCGAATCTAAGTCACGGTAAACACGTTTGCAAATGCATTCGGAACAGTTTCATAAAATACTACAGGAATACTGGGGATATGACGCTTTTCGTCCTTTGCAGGAGGATATTATCCAGTCGGTATGGGAAGGGAAAGACACGCTTGGCTTGATGCCTACAGGGGGAGGGAAATCACTTACTTTTCAGGTACCCGTGATGGCCATGAAAGGCATATGCCTCGTGGTTACACCTCTTATCGCGTTAATGAAAGATCAAGTGGACAACCTACGCGAGCGAGGCATTAAGGCGGCGGCTGTCTATTCAGGCATGTCGCGTAACGAAATCCTCACCACGCTGGAAAACTGTATTTTTGGTGGCTTTAAATTTCTCTACGTCTCCCCCGAGAGACTCTCTTCCGATATTTTTCGAATTAAATTGCAGGCGATGGATGTCTGCCTAATCGTGGTAGACGAGTCACACTGTATTTCCCAGTGGGGGTATGACTTTCGCCCCTCCTACCTGAAAATCGCGGACATACGTCAGCTGTTAGAGGGGGTGCCTGTATTGGCTTTAACGGCAACCGCCACCGCGGGGGTAGAAAAAGATATCCAGGAGAAACTGCTCTTCAAGAAAAGCAATGTCTTCCGGATGAGTTTCGCGCGCGAAAACCTCTCGTACGTGGTACGGGTGGCAGAAAATAAGGTAAGTGAGTTGATTCATATTCTTCAGTCGGTGCCCGGTACCAGTATCGTGTACGTGAGAAGTAGGCAGTCGACGAGAGAAGTCGCGAAAGAACTTCAACAAGCGGGAATATCCGCCGATTTTTTTCATGCCGGGTTATCGTACGAAGAGAAGGTTTTCAAACAGAACGCGTGGCGTTTCAGTGAATGCCGGGTAATGGTGGCAACTAACGCGTTTGGTATGGGGATCGATAAACCGGATGTGCGAACCGTGATCCATTTAGACCTTCCTAACTCGCTGGAGGAGTATTTCCAGGAGGCCGGCCGCGCGGGCCGGGATGGGGTTCGTTCGTACGCTATTCTTCTCTATTTGAAGGCCGATAGTTCAAAATTAAAGAGGCGGATTGGGGACTCCTTCCCCGAGCGTGAATTCATCGTTCGTGTTTATGAGGCGTTGGGCAATTTTTTTCAGGTAGCGGTCGGTGCCGGATTTAACGATGTATACGATTTTAGCCTGTACGAGTTCTGCAAGGCGTTTAAATTCTCCATCCTGCAAACGCATCACGCGTTAAAGATCTTGCAGCTCGCCGGTTATATAGAGTATACCGAAGAGATTGATACTCGTTCCCGGATACGCATCCTTATCTACCGCGACGAAATGTACTCGCTTCAGCTGGATAAAGACATTGACGAGTTATTGCACACCATTTTGCGTAACTACACGGGCGTTTTTTCAGACGATGTATATATCGACGAATCGCTTTTAGCCACCCGGTTGGGCAAAGAGAGGCAGGAGGTGCAGGATATGCTTATCTCCCTTTCCAAGATGCGTTACATACGCTACATCCCTCGTAAAAAAACACCCTTCATTGTTTTTACCACCGCTCGCGAGGAGCCTCGCTTTGTTTCAATCTCCCGGGCTGTGTATGAAGAGCGTAAAAAAAGGTTTGAGAAACGTATTTACTCGATGATTGACTACGCGGAAGAGACCAAGGTATGCCGCTCTCGAATGTTGTTGATCTATTTTAATGAAGAGGACGCGAAGGATTGTGGATACTGCGACGTCTGCTTGGCAAAAAATGAAACCGGGCTCTCTAATTATGAGTTCAAACAGGTAAAACAGAAAATAACGAATGTTTTGCAGGAGAGCGGACCCATGAGAATTCAGGAGTTGGTAGCCTCCATTGAAAAGGATAGCGAAGAAGCAGATGTTGACGTGAATGAGATTGGAAGTGTGGAAGAGCCTGCTATCCAAGCGACTGTAGAAAGGAGTGAGAAGGGAAAGATGATTTCGGTGATACGTTTTCTTATTGATTCCGGTGAGTTGATCTTGCAGGATGACACCGTGTCGCTTGCCCGGGAGCTTAAGGAGCCGGAGGAGTCCCGAGAATAGTGGAAGAGTAGAAATTGCCGGAATATCCTGTTGTCACTGTTTACCCAAAATAAAAAAGCACCCGCGGAATTTCTTCGCAAGTGCCTTGATATCAACGTGACTCCGACAGGATTCAAACCTGTAACCTTCTGATCCGTAGTCAGATGCTCTATTCAGTTAAGCTACGGAGCCCTAATTTGAGG